>JANJWE010000110.1 GCA_024709705.1 Flavobacterium sp.
AAATCCCAATCACAATTCAAAGTTCACTTAACCTATCCGATTTTAATTCTAAAGCAATAACTGTTGTGCCTAATCCAGCTAGTGATACCTTTACGGTACAAATTCCATTTAACTTAAACGAACCTATCAAAATGGAAATGTTTGATTTACAAGGTAGAAAAATAAGTTCTGTTGAAACTTCAAATCAAACTGAAACACTATCTGTAGCCCATTTATCGGAGGGAATTTATCTATTAACTATTAGTTACAACAATCAAACAATAACCAAAAAAATAAGTGTAAAAAAATAAAATAAAAGTTTTAATATAAATATGCCCCAAACAGTTAGACGCTATTTGGAGCATTTTCATTAATTACTCTTTTTTTTAAATCACACTGATTTCTTCTTCTATTAATAAATCTTCGTTTCGTAATCGTAATAAGACTTGTGCTACTGCTATTACATCTTTCTCACAATACGTAATAATTCGATCAATATCTTTTTCAATGTAATACACATGAGCCACTTCACTCCCATCAATATCATCCTTAGGCGATGGAATTTTTAACACTTTAGTAAGCAATCGCAAAGAAGTAAAATGCTTATAATCGCCAAATTTCCATAACTCTAAAGTATCCAGATGCGGAATCTCCCATGGTTTTTTGCCAAATAAATTTAACTTGGCCGGCATTTGCAATTGATTGATAATAATACGTCTAGCCAAAAAAGGAAAATCAAACTCTTTTGCATTATGTCCGCATAAAACATGTTGTGGTTGATTGAAATGGTTGTTTAAAAGATTGCAAAAGTCTTTTAATATTTTAACTTCATCTCCATAAAATGAAGTAACTCTAAAGTTTCGCACATCGGCTTTGGTAACAAAATAGCCTACAGAAATACAAATGATTTTACCAAATTCTGCCCAAATCCCGGCTCTTTCATAAAATTCGGAGGCAGAAAATTCATCTTTACGAGCAAAAATTGTTTTCTTATCAAAAAGATACTGTTGTTCTTCGTCTAATAATTCAAAATTTTCAAATTCGGGAACGGTTTCAATATCTAAAAAAAGAATGTTGTCGAGTTTTACTTTTTCTATCATGGTGTATATTTTTACACCTTAAAAGTAATTAAAAACTTTCATTTAATCTGTATCCTCCAATTGAAACAATTCGTTTACCGATTTTTGAAATAATTGAGATAACTTTAATGCCAATACGGTTGATGGTACAAATCTATTGGATTCAATGGCATTGATAGTTTGTCTACTAACTCCAATTTTTTCGGCTAGTTCGGCTTGGGTTAATTGCGCGATTACACGAGCTATTTTAATTGAATTCGTCATTTTCTGTTAATTTATTCGATTGAAACATCTTCCATTGAAATCTGAAAATAAAAAAACCCAATATAGTGAACATATTGCAAAGTAATAGGGTCAAAAATGACATACCGTAAAAGAATACCAAACAAAAAGCTAATGCTAGGTAATTTACATAAGTAGCCCAAACCAAACTTTCGGTTCTAATTTTGGCAACCATTTCATCTTCTACTTTCTCTTTTGAAAACGCTACAAAAAGTCCACCCAGAATAATCAATAAAGCACATATTTCATCTTGAACATTATTTGAAATCCAACTAAAATACTGAACCTCACTTAATAAATGGTTGGAATAAACGGCAAAAACTTTCCAATCGAAAAAAGAAAGCTCAGATTCAAAATAAAACGAATACAAAATTAAGATTGATGCAATTCCCAGAATACCCCAACCCCATTTTCGATAACTGTGCGGTAGTAAAAAATTAGTTTTCATAAATAGTATTTTTTAATTAACCCTACAAATGTAAAAAATATTTTCCATAATGTAAAACAAGCTTTACATTATGATGCAAAAAAAACCATCTTACTAAGAAGATGGTTTTTTAGATGAATTATAATTTAGAAAATCTGATTATTGTAACTCAACAACTTTACCTTTAATGGTAAGAATTTTAGGCACTTCGTTTTCATTCAACGATACGGTAACCGTTTTAGAAAAAGGACCAGCTGTAGCCGCATTGTAAGTTGCTGTAATTGTAGCGGTTTCTCCCGGTTTGATTGGTGTTTTAGTATAGTTTGTAGCAGTACAACCACAAGCCGCTTTTACATTAGTAATTAAAACCGTTTGTTTTGTTGTGTTCACAAAAGTAAAATCGTGAGAAACAGGCACTCCTTTTTTCAAATCTCCAAAATCATGAACTTCTTCTTTCCATTTTACGGGAGAAGTAGGTTTTTGAGGTGCTGGACTAGTAGTAATTGTTGGTTTTGCTTCTACTTTTTTCTCTTGAGCCATTGCAAATCCACTCATAAAAAGAGTCGCTGCAATTAAAAATAAAGAGGTTTTTACTGATTTCATAAATATTAGTTTTAAATTTAGTTTCAATTTTGAATTACAAATATAGCTTGCTATTTTTATAATTGTGTTAAGCACTTTAAAACTTTTGTTAATGACATGTTAATGCTATATTTTTCAGACTTGTACACTAAATTTGTAGATAATTTTACCCTTAAAAATTTTAGAGAAATTGAAAGTAACAAAATTAAATAGCATTATTTTTATTGGTTTCCTAGCAATAGTTGGCGTGATTGTAATGCAACTTTTAATGTTAAGCAAAGCTTATTCTTTTGAAAAGAAAGAATTTGAAGAAAAAATTCATTTTGCTCTTCAAGATGTTGTCAAACGTATTTATCGCGATAATAAAACCGATTTAAACATTACCAATCAGGTAAAAAAAATTACCGACGATTATTACATTGTTAATATAGAAGATGTATTTGAACATGAAATTTTAGAATACTATTTGAAATCCGAATTTTCAAAAGTTAAATTGGAAATGGATTATGAATATGCCATATACGACTGTGCTACTGACGAAATGATTTACGGTAGTTATATCTCTCAAAAAAAACAACCCCAAAAAACCTGTGAAAACTGTTTTGAAAAAAAAGAAGGTTTAATTTACTATTTTGCCATCCGATTTCCGGATTTGAAGCAACAATTTATAACTTCCTTAGGGCAATATTGGATTTATACTTTCATTTTATTCTTGGTATTGATTATCTATGTATATTCTGTACTTCTTCTTCTAAAACAAAAGAAATACACCGAATTACAGACCGATTTCATCAATAATATGACACACGAATTTAAAACTCCTTTGGCTTCCATTTTAATTGCCTCTCAATATGCAACCCATCAGGAAGAAATAAAAAACAATCCCAAACTGGCAAAATACATGCAAATCATTACGAATCAAAGTACAAAATTGAATTTGCATATCGAACGTATTTTGAATGTTGCCAAAGGTGATTCTAAATGGATTGAGTTAGAAAAAAAACCACTAAATCTTCATGAAGTGGCCGAATTGGTTAAAGAAAATTCATTGCTTAAAAGTTCGAAAAAATGTGAAATTACCCTGCTTATTCCAAAAGGAATTACGATTAATGCTGATGAATTTCATTTTACAAACGTTCTTTATAATTTAATAGATAACGCTGTTAAATATGGTCCCGAAAATCCAGAAATTTCTATGGCAAGTTACCCAACAGAAAAAGGACTGGAATTGCGAATTTCAGACAACGGAAGTGGAATAGCTTCCCAGCATATAGATTATGTTTTTGACAAATTTTACCGCGTTCCACGAGAAAATAAAAAAGACATCGAAGGTTTTGGAATAGGTTTGTTTTATGTAAAAAAAATAATGGATTTACACCATTGGAAAATTACCATTCAAAACAATGCTATTCATGGCATCAACGTTTCTATTTTTATTCCCAATAAAGATATTTATGA
>JANJWE010000130.1 GCA_024709705.1 Flavobacterium sp.
AACCATTGTACCATGACTTCCGCCATCGTAAACATTTTCATCTCGGTCTACAAAATCATAACCTCCCAAAATTTGATTGTTTTGAAATAAACGAGCAAAAGGTTGCGTTGTATTTACCCCTATAAAACCATTGTCTAAAACGGCAATAATTTTACCGGCTCCTGTAAATCCCTCTTGATGCAACAAATGTCCGTTTAATTGCTGAATCTGATTAGAGGCACTTCCGTATTGTAAAAATTCTTGTTCAGCGTTCCATTTTGAAGTTTTGAACTCCTTTTTTTCTTTATAGGGTCTATCTGTAGAATTCAAATTTTTATTGGCAAATTGAATTCGATTTACAAATGGCAAGCTTACTAGTGATTGAATCGCAGAAACGCTCCCTCTTACATGAACACAATTCATCCAATTGGACTTGGCTAATACCGAAATTCCGGAAATAGTTGAAACTTGTTCCAAATAGGCCTCTTCAATTGGAGCATCCGAAAAATCTAAAGCTATATTCTGGTTAGCTCTACGTTCCAGGGCTCTTGGTGAAAACAGAATTTGAGGATTATTCAAATAAAAATTAGCGTTTGGTTTACCTGAAAAATAAACCCACGCATCTTCTTGAGCTGTGCAAACAAGGCTCCAGAATAACAGTATAATCCCTAATCTTTTTTTCATTTCTGGCAACTTTTAAAGTACTAATTTATGATATTACACCCGAACCCACTAATTCATCTTCAATATTCCAGGCAACAAATTGTCCTTCTGTGATGGCAGATTGAGGCTTTTCAAAAGCTACATAGAGTCCGCTTTCAAATTGATACAAAGTTGCTTTTTGTAACTCTTGACGGTAACGAATTCTAGCTCTTACTTCCATAGATTCTCCATTTTGTAATTTCAAATCTTCTCTTACCCAATGCAATTCATGAGGTTTTACTCTTAAAACACTTCTGTAAAGCCCCGGGTGATCGTGACCTTGACCGGTGTAGATCGTATTTGTTATCACATCGGTTGCAATGACAAATAAAGCTTCTTTAGTACCGCCAACATTTAATCCTTTACGTTGACCTACTGTAAAATAGTGAGCCCCTTGATGTTTACCTACTCGTTTTCCCATTGATGAATTGTATGGAAAAGGCTCCGACTCAAACTTGAGTTTATCTTCAAGACTATCAAATTGAGGTTTCGGTTTAGAATAGATTGAGTTATCCTTATCAATTTCAATAATTTCTCCTTCTTTGGGTTGCAATTTTTGTTGTAAAAAATCGGGCAAACGCACTTTACCTATAAAACACAACCCTTGTGAATCTTTTTTTTCTGCTGTAATTAAATCCAATTTTGCAGCTATTTCCCGTACTTGAGGTTTAGTTAGCTCTCCAATAGGGAATAAAGATTTTGAAAGCTGTTCTTGAGATAATTGGCAAAGAAAATAAGATTGGTCTTTGTTTGTATCGACACCGGCTAGTAATTGATAGATTTCTTTACCGTCTTTTTGTAGGGTTCCTTTTCTGCAGTAATGCCCCGTTGCTACATAATCTGCACCTAATGAGAGGGCAATTTTTAAAAAAACATCAAACTTAATTTCGCGATTGCAAAGCACATCCGGATTTGGGGTTCTACCGTTCTCGTATTCTTTAAACATATAGTCCACAATACGATCTTTATATTCTTCACTTAAATCAACTGTTTGAAACGGTATTCCAAGTTTTTCTGCAACTAACAAAGCATCATTTGAATCTTCCAACCAAGGACATTCATTTGAGATTGTAACCGAATCGTCATGCCAATTTTTCATGAACAATCCTATTACTTCATAGCCTTGCTCTTGAAGAAGATAGGCCGCAACACTAGAGTCTACACCTCCAGAAAGTCCAACAACAACTCTTTTCATTCTTTTTGTGGCAAAGTTAACTATTTTAAAAATTACTGTTTGTTGGCTTTAACTTTTCTTTTAGCCTCACCGGCAGCTGTTTTAAGTTTTGCTTTTTTCTTTTCGCTTTTATTTTCCTCACGAACCAATTTTCCACTTTGATAAAACTTCCAAATACCTACAGACTTTCCATTTTTATAAAAACCTGTACTGTAATCGGTGCCATTAGCTTCTCTAAATAGAGCTTCACCATGGTATTCACCTTCTTTAAAATTGGATTCTTCTAAAACAACTCCATTTTCTGCCAGCTTTTTATAGGAGCCTTCTTTTTTACCATTAACATAATTTGCTTCTTCGGCTAGAGCTCCGGAATTGTAATAAACTTTCCGAGAACCATGTAAAACACCCGATTTATAGTGCTCTTCGGTCATAACAACTTCCGATTTCAAGTGATAATATTTCCAAAGTCCTTCAAATTTTTTATCCTTTACAGTACCTTCACTTACTTTGAATTTACCGTTGTAAAAAATGGTATAGCAAGAACCATCATTTTTTGAAAAGTCTCTAGTTGCAATAATTGCTTTAGCTTTAGTATTGTCATAAAAAGTAAACAAACCAACTTCTTGTCCGTTTTTAAATTCACCTTCATACCTAAGATATTTTGTATCTTCATAGTATCCCTTCCAAAGGCCGTGTTTTTTACCTTGACTGTCAAGCTGATTCAAATTATTTTGTGAATGTATTGTATCTGTTAGTCCAGAAAACAAAAAAACCAACCCAAAAATTAAATATTTCATAAGTTAAATTATTAAAAAAGGTATAACTCCAAAAAATAATGATTTAGTGTAATTAGTATACAAAAATAAAGTATTATTAGTAATTACTACTATTATTATCTTAGGGTTATTTGAAGTTTTAAATGACCATTTTAGAAATCATTTGTGTTATTTTTATGTTAAAAATAATTTTACAAAATCACTGCAATATTTTTAAAAAGCATTGATAAATAGAGACTTTAATACGTTTTTTTGATCTCAACTATTGAATGTGGTTTCGTCTTTTTGTTTATCTTTTTTCAAAATTTGTTAAACAAATTGATATTTTACATAAATTTGTAAAAACATTTAAAAAACACAAACCGTTATGAAAAAAGTAAATTTATTTAAATCTATCTTAATAGCTGTAGTTGCAGTTATGAGTTTTTCTTGTAGTGATGACGAAACCGGACGCGTTTCTAACACAATTACTGATATTGCCAGCAGAAATGCAGATTTTAGTATTCTAGTTGAAGCTTTGGTTAAAGCAGATCTTGCCGCTACATTAGATAGTGAAGGTTCATTTACCGTATTTGCTCCAACCAATACAGCTTTTACTTCTTTTTTGAATGCCAATGGATTTAATTCTCTTGACGATGTGCCACCTGCCTTACTTAAAGAAGTCTTGTTAAATCACGTTGTCTTAGGAAGTTTACAAGCAGCTCAATTGACAAACGGTTATGTTTCTACATTAGCCACGGGTTCTGCTACAAGTTCATCAACGTTAAGCATGTATGTAGATGTGCGAAATGGAGTTAAATTGAACGGAGTATCAAATGTAACTCCAGGGGGTGCCAACATTATAGCCTCTAACGGAGTAATTCATGTAGTAGATGCGGTTATTGGTTTACCAACAATTGTGACTTTTGCTACGGCTGACCCAAATTTCTCTACTCTTGTTACTGCTTTGACAACTCTTACACCTGCAACTGACTTTGTTAGTGTATTAAACCGTACTGCAGGTGGTAATGGAGATGGTATTAATCCACCCTTTACTGTATTTGCTCCAACAAATGATGCCTTTACAGATCTTAACACGGAGTTATCTGGTATTGGTGGTATTGCAGTCTTAACTGAAGCTCAAATAACTAGCACATTATTGTACCATGTTGTGGGTGGTGCCAATGTACGTTCAAACCAAATTCCGGCTGGACCAATAACTTCTTTGGAAACCGGTACATTTAGTATAAGTGGAACTACCATTACAGACGAAAGAGCTAGAACCAGCGGTATTATAGCGGTAGATGTTCAAGCTACAAATGGAGTAATTCACGCTATTAATAAAGTTATTCTACCTAATTTTTAATCTTTTATTGCTATGAAAAAGAAAAGCTCCGAGTAAATCGGAGCTTTTTTTATATATTTAAAATGATAAAAAGGTAATTCAATGAATAAATTCAAAGAATAGAAACTATTTTGTAGATTAATATTTTATTGTAAAAAGTTATATTCAAAAGAATAAGAGCCTTTTCATGGCTAAAAATGGCATTGAATTTAAATTTTATTGATCCTTACTGGACTCTAAAACCTCTGGGATATCCAATGTGAGTTAAATTAAAATATAGATTCCTAATTAATCTATTGCTTCTTCTGAGACTCATACGCTGATAGTTAAAAAGTGTCGTTTATCACCCAAGATTATTTACTCTTAAGTATTGAAAATTTAATGGTTTGTTCAGGCGTCACCCTGTTTAAATGAGATTTCAATTAACCACTATCATAAAAATCAAACATTAAATAAAAAAAAAAGCTCCAAACAAATGTGGAGCTTTATATAATTTTATTTTTTCAAATTCTTTTGCTTTTCTGCCTCTTCCATCATTTCCTGCATTTTACGTTGAAAACGATTCATAGATTTAGGCTTCGTTTTGTTTTCTTGAATTTGAGCATGTATTTTCTTTTCGTCAATAATATAATTCTTGATGACCAACATGATTCCGATAGTAATGGTATTCGAAATAAAGTAATACAAACTCAAACCGGATGCAAAATTATTAAAGAAGAACAACATCATTATTGGAGATAAATAAATCATCATTTTCATAATTTTACCCATATCCGGCATGCCTTCCTGAGGTGGTGCACTCATAGCTTGATCTCCAGTAGTCATTTTCATGTAAAAGAAAATAGCAATTGAAGCCAAGATTGGAAACAAACTCACGTGATTTCCATAAAAAGGAATATAAAATGGTAAGTTGATAACCGAATCAAAAGAAGATAAATCATCTGCCCAAAGGAAACTTTTTTGTCTAAGGTCAATCGCAGAGGGAAAGAAACTAAACAACGCATAAAACACGGGAATTTGTAGTAAAGCCGGTAAACATCCTGCCATAGGATTTACTCCAGCCTTGGAATACAACTTCATAGTTTCTTGTTGCTTTTTCATAGGGTCTTTACCGAATTTGGTATTCAATTCCATAATTTCTGGACGTAGTACTTTCATTTTTGCCTGTGACAAATACGATTTATATGTTACAGGCGACATAGCAATACGAACCAAAATGGTTAATACAATGATAGCAATACCAAAAGGCAAGAAAAGAATAAGGAAATCAAAAGTTGGGATAAAGATATAACGGTTAATCCATCCGAAAATTCCCCATCCTAGAGGAACAATTTCGTCTAAATTTTTATCATACTTGTTTAAAATATGATAATCCGTTGGCCCGTAATACCAATTCATATTATAGTTCACTTCACCATTTTGAAAAGCTAGAGGAACCGACGCTTTAAATTGTTTGGTAAACAACGTATCTTTTTCTTCATCTTTTACTAAATTTTCAGAGACAACGACTGCTTTTTCAAATGGCGTATCGGTCAACAGTATTGAAGTAAAGAAATGTTGTTTAAATGCAATATAAGAAACATCTACCGGCTCATCAGAAGTAGAAGAACCTTGACCTAAATAATCATCTTTACCTCCTTCATATTCAAAGATAAGCTCGGTATAGCGATTTTCATAACTCACGCTTTTTTCATTACGATACGTTTTGATTTGCCAATCTAAATTTAACGGATTGGATGTATTTAAAACCGTATTTAATCCTTGCGAACGAATGGCAAAATCGAGCATGTATTCGTTGGGTTTTAAAACGTAACGGTATTCTAAAAATTGATTGTTACCGGCTTTTAATTTCAAAGAGACCACTTGGTTTTCACCGTCTTTAGATACAGTAGGCTCAAAATACATATCTTGGGTATTTAAGCTACGGTTATCATTGGTTTTCAACTCTATATTGAAATTAGCATTCCCTTCTTTTATTAAGTGAACTTGTTTACCAGAACCCTTGGTAAACTGTTCAAACCCTTTCATTTCGGCTTCTACAATATATCCCCCTTTATTTGCAATTTTTAAACGAACTACTTCATTTTCAAGGGTTGTGAAATCATTGTTTGCAGAAGGAAGTGAGGCCGAATAAGCAAATGCTCCCAAGGCACTTTTTTGTTGTAAAACCTTCAAAGAATCGGTAACTGTGGCTGTTGAATCCGTTTCTACTTTTTGAATTGAAGTTACTTGAGGTTTTTTCGCTTCAACTTGTTCTTTTTGAGCTTGTTTGGCCTTTTCTTCGACTTCGCTTTGCTGGCTGTTGTACATTACCCAAATCAAAATAACGAAGATTAATCCGAATCCGATTATCGAGTTGACGTCTAATTTTTTTTCTTCCATTGAGTTATTTAATTATAATTGTTGCGTTTCTAAATTTAAACAGAAACGACTTTATGTTGAACGGCTGCTTTCACAAACCCCACAAATATGGGGTGTGGATTAGCCACTGTACTTTTGTATTCCGGATGGTATTGTACCCCGATAAAAAACGGATGGTTTTCAATTTCAATAATTTCAACCAAACCGGTATCCGGATTTATACCACTTGCTTTCAATCCCGCCTTTTCGAGTTGATCCTTGTACTTTCCATTGAACTCAAAACGATGGCGATGGCGTTCTTGAATTTGGTCTATACCATAAATTTTATAGGCCAATGAATCTTTTTCAAGGTTGCATTTCCAACTTCCCAAACGCATGGTTCCGCCTTTATCGGTTATCGTTTTTTGTTCTTCCATTAAATCGATTACCGGATGAGTGGTTTGCGAATTCATTTCGGTTGAATTGGCATCTTCAAAACCTAAAACAGTTCGAGCATATTCAATTACCGCCATTTGCATTCCCAAACAAATTCCGAAAAAAGGAATATTGTGTTCTCGTACATATCGAACGGTTTCAATTTTACCTTCAATTCCTCTTTCTCCAAAACCGGGGGCGACTAAAATTCCGTCGAAACCACCAATTTTTTCGGCGACATTACTTCTATCAATGTATTCAGAATGTACACTTACAATATTAACTTTAGTCTCATTTGCAGCTCCGGCATGAATAAACGCCTCTAAAATCGATTTATAAGAATCTTGCAATTCTACATATTTTCCAACCAATCCGATATTAACCGTATGCTTTGGGTTTTTCAATTTGTATAAGAACTCATTCCATTGTTTCAAATCGGGAGAAGATTTTTCGGGTAAATTCAACTTTTTCAAGGCAACTTTATCCAATCCTTCCTCCAACATCAAATTGGGTACATCATAAATCGTTGAGGCATCAATCGACTGGATTACTGCTTCCCGTTTTACATTACAAAACAATGCCAATTTCTGACGCAACTCATCAGACAACTCGTGTTCTGTTCTACAAACCAAAATATCGGCTTGAATTCCACTTTCCATCAACGTTTTAACTGAATGTTGCGTTGGTTTGGTTTTCAATTCTCCTGCAGCAGCCAAATACGGTATTAAAGTTAGATGAATAACTATAGCATTATCTTCACCCAATTCCCACAACAATTGTCGTACTGATTCAATGTAAGGCAACGATTCAATATCACCTACTGTACCCCCAATTTCAGTAATCACAATATCAAAATCACCGGATTTACCCAGTAATTGCATTCTTTCTTTAATTTCATTGGTAATATGCGGCACCACTTGCACCGTTTTACCTAAAAATTCACCTCTTCGCTCCTTTTCAATTACAGAAAGATAAACTCTTCCGGTAGTTACGTTATTAGCTTGCGACGTCGGTACGTTTAAAAAACGCTCATAATGACCCAGATCTAAATCGGTTTCTGCTCCATCATCCGTTACAAAGCATTCACCGTGTTCATATGGGTTTAAGGTTCCCGGATCGACGTTGATATACGGGTCGAATTTTTGAATGGTGGTTCTATAGCCTCTGGCTTGCAATAATTTTGCTAACGAAGCCGCAATAATCCCTTTTCCTAAGGAAGACGTTACGCCACCGGTTACAAAAATATACTTTGTTTGATTCATTGTGTTGTTGTTTGTTGTTGTAGTTGTGTGTTATGAAATAAAACTTTACCCCAAAACGGTGCAAAAGTACGATTTAATTCATCAATGTAAAAATGAAATAAGGAGATTGTTTGACAATATTAACCAAACCAATCAATCCAATGATAATTAAACTTTAAGGCTTTGGGAATTTTACTTTGATAGTACGAACCAAATGTTCCAATCCGTTCAATTTAAGTTCGTAAACCAATTGGAGTTGCCTTCCCAATTCTCCTTTAGGGAAGCCTTTTTGATGGTACCAAACCACATAATACTCGGGTAAATCAATCAAGAAACGCCCTTCGTATTTCCCGAAAGGCATTTTGGTGTGGGCTAATTTGATAAGGATTTTTTGTTGATCCAATTCCGTTTTAGGTTGTCAGTTGTCGGTTGACAGATAACTGTCAACGTACAACAGAAGATTATTTCCAATTAAAAGTAATTTCTTTTTCAATATCCGGATGTAAACTTAACATCACGGGGCAAGTCATGGCCGCTCTTTCTAGAATGATTTTAGTTTTATCATCGGTTGCGAGATTCATGTTCAAAACCGTTATTATTTTGGCGATTTTTCTTGGTTCTGCTTGCATGATTTTGGTGACTTCAACGGTTGAACCGGTTAAATCCACATTCAAATCTCTAGATTTTATTCCCATTATAGAAATCATACAAGTCGCTAAAGAATTGGCTACCAAATCGGTTGGCGAAAACGCTTCTCCTTTTCCATGGTTGTCTTTTGGAGCATCGGATAGAATTTCTGTACCCGATTGTAGGTGTACTGAAGTAGTGCGTAAATCGCCTATGTAAGTTACTTTGGAAGTCATTAATTCAATAATTTTACTGTTAAATCTTCTTCATACTGCATAATATACACCCCTTGGTTAGCAAATCCTTTGGATTCAGAAAAAGTATAATCAAATTTATTTTCAATTCCTTCTGTTGCCGAATTGTTCCATGTAGAAATTAAAGTTTGGGATTGAGCTAATCGTATTAGGGTATCAAAAACCAAATCAAATCCACGAATGGCAAACTGATTAGGATAAGTATTATTTTTCTTTTTGTAGTTTATGGCAAATTGAACAGACTCCGGAGTGTCTTGGTAACGAGTGAGTGATGGGAAAATTATTTTTTGTTTCACTAAGCGGGAAAAAATCTCGTCTGTTTCAAAAGTTGGATTGATATCCAAAACTACCAGTTCTGCTTGAAATCCACTTGAAATGGCCTGATTGCATTGAGACAAAGCCGAAAAAATCATACTGGTAGTAGCTGTTTCCAATATAAAATAATTGACTTTATTCTTACTTAGCTTAAGTTTAATACTATCGCCAATAATTCCCCCTTTTTCATTCAAAGGAGCCAAATAAATATCTCTGTAATGGGTTTGAAAATAAGTTCTGGAAGTTAACTTTTTCTGATCAATTAAAGCTATCGCATTACCGTTTTTACTTCTTACAAACTCAATCATTTTTTGCTTGACCAAATCGGCAGGTGGCATTGATTGAACCATATTAGGGTAGGATTTTGAAACTTCACGCAAAGGAGAAATAACTGGAACTTGATACTCTTGAAGTACTTGTGCTACTTTTTCCACATGTTGCGGATAAAAAGGACCGATAACAACGTCTGAATCTTTAAGATTTTCATTTTGAATTATCGATGTTACTTGAGAGGAACTTCTGGTTTCTTGTGAATCAAATATTTTTACCCCTACATTGATTAGATCGGAAGAGCGTCGTGTAGGGAA
>JANJWE010000151.1 GCA_024709705.1 Flavobacterium sp.
GTACCGATTTGGTCGTTTACAACAGATAATTTATCTCTTTCAGAAGCCAATCGCAACATGGTTTTCATGAAATTATTCCCAAATTGAGAATAAACCCATGATGTTCTAATGATGAAGTGCTTTTGCCAAGTTTCCTGAATCGCTTTTTCTCCGTCTAATTTGGTTTGTCCATAAACACCAGTTGGGTTGGGAAAATCATCTTCTGTATAAGGAGAATCTTTGGTTCCGTCAAACACAAAATCAGTTGAAATGTGAAGTAAAATAGTGTCAAATTCTTTACAAACCTCAGCCAGGTTTTTTGGACCAACCACATTGATTAAATGAGCTTTTTCGGGTTCACTTTCTGCTTTGTCAACGGCTGTGTAGGCCGCTGCGTTAATACAAAAAGAGGGGTTAAATTGTTTAAACAGTTGTTTAATATGGTTCAAATTAGTTATGTCCAACTGATTTGATTCAAAAAAAACAAATTGTATATCCGGATAATTTGGTGCAATAAATTGCAAACTTTGTCCTAATTGTCCTCCGGCTCCTGTTACTAAAACTACCATGCCTTTTTTGCGTTTTGTAGCATTGGTAAATGCATGTCTTTCTCTGAAATAATTAACTTTTCGGTATCAAAACCCCAATCAATCCCAATGGAGCTATCATTATAGATTATACCACCTTCTGATTCTTTATTGTAGAAATTATCACATTTATAAAAGAAAGTAGCCGTTTCAGAGAGTACCAAAAATCCATGTGCAAAACCCCTGGGAACAAAAAACTGTTTTTGGTTTTCGGCTGATAAAACAACCGATTCATATTGTCCAAATGTTTCCGAGTCGGGACGTATATCAACCGCTACATCCAAAACTTCACCTTGCAAGACTCGAACCAATTTGGCTTGAGCATAATCACCGGTTTGATAATGCATCCCTCGCAATACTCCTTTGGTAGAAAACGATTGATTATCTTGAACAAAATGTACCTTTTGTCCCACTCCTTCTTGAAAAGTTCGTTCATTAAAACTTTCCATAAAATAACCGCGTTCGTCTTGAATTATTTTGGGTTCTAGAATAAAACAACCTTTGAGCTTGGTTTCTGTAAACTTCATAGTATCAATGTGTCAATTTGACAATTTGTCAATTAAATCAATCCCATTAAATGTGTTCCATAACCACTTTTCAGTAATGGCTCTGCTAACTTTTTAAGTTGATTGGCATCAATAAATCCCATTTTAAAAGCGGCTTCCTCAATGGCTCCAATTTTTAATCCTTGTCGTTCTTCAATAACTTGAACAAATTGGCCGGCTTGCATCAAAGATTGAAAAGTTCCGGTGTCTAACCACGCTGTTCCTCTGTCTAAAATGCTCACTTTCAAATTTCCACGGTTTAAGTATTCTTTGTTAACGTCGGTTATTTCTAATTCTCCGCGATGACTTGGTTTTATGTTTGCTGCGATTTCTAAGACACTATTATCATAAAAATAAATTCCGGGTACAGCATAATTCGATTTTGGCTTTGCCGGTTTTTCTTCAATTGATAGTACTTTTCCATCTGCATCAAAATCAACTACTCCGTAGCGTTCGGGATCATGAACATGATAAGCATAAATAATTCCGCCATCGGGATTATTATTGGCTTGAAGCAATTCAGCCAATCCGGTTCCATAAAAAATATTATCTCCTAAAATCAAAGCCACCTTATCGTTACCCACAAATTCTTTTCCAATAATAAAAGCTTCGGCTAATCCATTGGGGTGTTCTTGAACGGCGTATTCAAATCGACAACCTAGTTTGGATCCGTCTCCTAAAAGCTGTCTAAACAGAGGTAAATCATGTGGTGTTGAAATGATTAAAATTTCATTTATTCCAGACCACATCAAAGTAGACAATGGATAGTAAATCATCGGTTTGTCGTAAATAGGCATCAACTGCTTACTAACAGCCAAAGTTAATGGATGTAAACGCGTACCGGAACCTCCGGCTAAAATAATTCCCTTCATGAAATTATTGATTTTTTAAGGATTGTCTTTTATAAAATTGTATCAAACTTCTACCTAAAATAAAAAGAAATATAAGCAAAAATGGAAGTACAAATTTCAATTTTCCGTTTACCCCTTTGGTTTCTTTTTGATTAATTATAAAACTAATATCTCGTACAACTTTGCTTAAATTGACCAAATCTAAACGTAAACTACCCTGTTCACGAATTAAAAGATCTTTGGTTTTTATAATCTCGTTTAATTGAGTATTTTCATTAAAATAAACCAACTTATCTCCTGTATTGGAATTCATTTTGTTTTTAAACTGATTCAAAACCCCATTAATTTGAGCTATTATTGAATCGTTTTCATTCATTTTTACTTGAATATTTTGCAAAGACTCTTTTTGAATTTGTTTGAAATAATCCGAATTATTTAAAAAATTCAGAATGGGTTCAACCGTTTGATCAACTGAAGAAAGCTTTGATGTAGTAAAAGTCAATGTATGAAAGGGATAATTTTTACTGGTTATTTTACCTTCAATTATTTTGTCAAGGTTTCCATCTTCTGCCATCAATTTTAACAAATCAAAATTTTCTGTTTTGTTGTCTACAAATTTATAGACATCGATGATAGGTTCAATTGTTATTTCTTTTAATTTTTTGGGCTCTACAATTCCTATTTCTTTTAAAAATAAGGTATCGTTTTCTTTGATTTTAGATTGTAATAAATCAATTTGGGCATATGCATAATCTGTACTTCCAAAATTGGGCAATACAATCATCTGATGGTTGTAGGTTTTTACTTTTTTATCCAAATAAAATCCAATTCCGACACCTATAATAAAAAGAATGAACAGCACGATGCTATTTCGTTTCAAAAACAACATAAAACTGAAAATTCTATTCAAAAAACCTTCATACAATCCATTCATTTTTTGGGCTAATTGTCCTAAGTCAATTTCTTGATTATCCTTATTTTGAGGTATGTTTGAGCTCATATGAAATTAGTTGATATTAAAAATTTGTTCCAAAATTTTGATGGTTATTAAATACGTTGGCTTTA
>JANJWE010000172.1 GCA_024709705.1 Flavobacterium sp.
TTACCGATACGAAAAAAAGAATATTATGTGGTATTTTCCAATTAAATTGTTCTTTTATAAGCTTAAATGGATTATTCAAAACGTTTTAATTTTTCGTGTGATTTTCCTTTTTCCATGAAAGCCCCAATGAACTCTTCGTCAATCAAAGTGGCATAATCAAAACAGAGCAATGCATTTTCGTAATTTTTGATATTGTAACTGAGTCTCCCTTGTTGGTGCCAAGCAATTTCGCTATAGGGATTTTTTTCTATGTAAGCTTTCAAGTAATCTATGGCTTGCTCATGCTGGTCTAAAAATTCAAAACAATAAACCACATTGTAAAGTGCGGCC
Source organism: Flavobacterium sp. (assembly GCA_024709705.1). Taxonomy (GTDB): domain Bacteria; phylum Bacteroidota; class Bacteroidia; order Flavobacteriales; family Flavobacteriaceae; genus Flavobacterium. Next base: position 331 of record JANJWE010000172.1, read on the forward strand.
TGATCTTCTAAATCTACCTCCAAACAACGAATAAAATTGAATTTGGCCAGTTCCAAATTATCCATAAACAAGTATTCCATTCCCATTAGATTATACACATCGGCCAAATCGTCAGTAAAAGTCAGGGCTTTTTCCAACTCGGCAATAGCTTTTTCATGCTGGTCTCTTTTGGAATAAATGTTGGCTTTTTGGATGTAAATTTCTTCGTTGTGTGGTTCTAGGGCATACAACTCATTGAGCATTTTTTCGGCTAAATCGAGTTTGTCATCATAAATCAACATTTCAATTTGAACCAGTTTCAAACCGGTAGATTTTGGATGTTGGTCGAGAGCTAATTTTAAGGCCTTTTTGGCCAGAGTTGCCTTGCCTATATCAAGATAATGAAGAATGATTTCTTCAAATTCTTCCGAATCAAAAAAGAAAACTTTATTGGTTTTCAACATCGATTCGAATCTTGATAAGGATACGTTGTAATCGTCTTCTTCGTGACTTAAATGCATACTCGATTCGTTTAAAATTATCCTACTCTAAAATTAGGAAAGGAATGCCCCGATTTGATTTTTTTTTAGATTTGTTGTAAACAATTTAATTAACATAAAGCCGGTTTTACTTTTGTAGCGGGGTTTTAAAACTATAAATTCCCATTTTTTAAACCTTTTTAGGTTAACTACTCGAGGTTCTACTCCGGTTTACTTCATCCAAAGCTTCTAAAATAATGGCACAACCTTCTCTGATTTCATCCTCAGAAATGGTTAAGGGCGGTGTTATTCGAATGGCTTTTCCTTCAAAAAGTAACCAAAATAAAATCAACCCTTTATCTTGACATTTAAAGATCACTTCATTGGTTATTTCTGCAGAAGGTACCATAGCTGCCAGCATTAATCCTTTTCCTCTAATTTCTTCTATCAAAGGGTGTACCAAAAGTGATCGAAATAATTTTTCTTTTTGGAGTGCGGCAGCCATTAAATCGGTCTCTACAATTTCTTGTAATGTAGCCAAACAAGCGGCTGCAATTACGGGATGTCCGCCAAAGGTTGTAATGTGACCCAATTTAGGTTGATCACGCAACAAGTCCATATACTCCGATCGGGATGTAAATGCACCAACGGGCATGCCACCTCCCATACCTTTTCCCATGACCAATATATCCGGTACTACATTGTAATTTTCAAAGCCAAATAACTTACCGGTTCGGCCAAATCCGGGTTGAATTTCGTCTAGTATCAAAAGAGCACCCACTGCTTCGCATCGGGCTTTCAATAAAGTTAAAAATCCATTTTGAGGTTCTATAAATCCGGCACCTCCTTGTATACTTTCTACAATAACCCCTGCGGTTTGAGAGGTTACTTTATCAATATCCTCCAAACAATTGAAGGTTATAAAATCAACATCTGGAAGTAGAGGACGAAAAATTTGTTTGCGTTCTTCAAACCCCATCACACTCATAGACCCCATGGTATTGCCGTGATAGGCATTGTGACAAGATATAAATTGACTTCTTCCGGTAACACGACGGGCCAATTTTAAGGCTCCTTCTGTGGCTTCGGTACCTGAGTTGACCAAATAGGTTTTTTGAAGGGTAGGGGGAAGATGTTTGGCCAAAAGTTTGCAAAAGGCAACAGCCGGGTTTTGGGCATATTCGCCATAAACCATCACATGAGAGTAAGTGTCTAATTGTTCTTTAATAGCTTTATTCACCCTAGGATGTTGATGTCCTAAACTACAAGCTGAAACTCCGGCAACAAAATCTAAATATTTCTTGTTTTGAGTATCGTAAATATAAGAACCTTTGGCATATTGTACCTCCATACCCAAAGGATGAGGTGTGGTTTGTGCCTGAAAGGTAATAAAATCGCTATGCATAGGGGTTGAAATAATTTAATCTTGGGTTATTGTTTTTTATTTTTAACAGCTTCTAAAGTTTCTTTTCTAACTTCCATGGGTACATCCGATTTTCCTTTTTCGGCTTGGATTGCGTCAATCATTTTTTGCTCGTATTCATTTTCCTCAGGAGGAAAAATATCGTCTTTGGAACGTATGCGTTCATCGCCTCTCCAAATAAAACCTCGCAATTTTCTCGTATTCTCGGGAAGTTCTGTTTCAGGATACATAATACCTTCAGTACGATTAAAAAAAGTAATAGTTTCAATTTGGTTCTCCAAAAGGGTCATGTTAATCTGACTACTTTTACTTTTATCTATTCCCACCAATTCATTTTCATCGTTTCTCATGAAATATATAACTTCTGTATTTTTTACGACGTCTACTTCATAGAGTTTGTTATCTCGAAATTTACCATATAAATTTTGTCCTTTTATTTGATTGTATCCTGTACCTAGTGTGTCTTTGGCTATCAAAAAGGTATTGTTTAAAACTTTTAAAGAATCCAGTTTTTCGGTTTCTTTGTTGGAAATCAAATGCATGACATCACCGGTCATTTGATTTTCTTGATTCCACATGACCGGTCTGCCAATAAGTTTGGTGAGCCCAAGTTTTTCTGAAGAATGTAGAGAATCACATTTTCCACTCATGTCGGTTTTGTAAAAACGTACATTTTTAAAAGCTCTTACAATGCGTTCTTCGGGTTTTCCGGTTATGATTAATTTTGTACCATGCACATACAAAGTGTCTTTGTCAACCAATGTCATGGCTACGGCTCGTTTGGTCATCATTAACGAGTCTTTCAAACGGTAAACCTCGCCATAATGCCCTTTTACGATACTGTTATTTATCGAGTCAGTTACCTTTACATTACGCGTAGCCGAGGCAAATTCAATATTTCGGTCGTAGTACAAACTGTCGCCTTGAATGAGCCGATTGTTGTATTTGATATAAGAGTTTTTTACAAAATGGGCTTTGTTGAGTTTGGTGTTGTAAAAGCCTTTTTCGGTGTATATGTAATTTTCTTTACTGGTAATGGTTGAGGGCCCAAATAAATAGGCATGACCGCTATTTTCATAATAATCCAAATGATTGGTTTTAATGACATATTTGGGATTGGTAATGGTAACGGCATTTCTAAATTGATACATTTTTTGTTGCACCAAATAGATTCCGGATTGACTTTTCAATACGTTTTCTTTATCGGTTA
>JANJWE010000255.1 GCA_024709705.1 Flavobacterium sp.
CTGGCGCGTGCCGCCCAGTTGCCGCCGGCCGCGGTCCCGCTGCTGCGCCAGGCGCTGAGCGGCGTCGAGGCGGCGCGCTACGAACCTTGCCAACTTTAAATCAAATGCCATTTCCAAATCCGTTTCAAAAAAATTTAAGTCGGAAAGAGAAGATTCAATTTGGCATATACCTCGCATTTTATATAGGAATTACCCTTTCTTTACTAACCGGTTTACTGATAAAATTTGGTCCCAAAAGTGCAAAAGATACCTTGGAAACTATTCATAAATTATCTTTGTACTACGTCATACCCTATTTGATAATACATTTGGGTAGCGTAATTTGGGCAGAATTTACAAATGACAGCGGTATTATATCAAGAATTATAAGCGGGAAAAAACAGGTTTAAAATTAAATTCCACTTCTGATTGCTTCTACTGGATCGAGTCTTGATGCGGAAAAAGCCGGAATAATACCTGAAATCAAACCAATAAACCCTGCTAATCCGGTACCTAAAATCATGTTTCCAAAACTTAAAACAAATTCAAAATCCATAAGTTTTGAAAGCAAAATTGCCGTTAACCAAACTAAGACTAGTCCAATTAATCCCCCAATAACCGAAAGTATCACCGATTCAAATAAAAACTGAAAAAGAATAAATCGGTTTTTGGCACCTAATGATTTTTGTATACCTATCAGATTAGTTCTTTCTTTCACTGAAACAAACATAATATTAGCAATACCAAATCCACCAACCAGTAAAGAAAAGCCGGAAATGATCCACCCCACAACATTCATTTGACCCACAATATTATCAATGAAATCAGTAAATCCGGAAAGGACATTAATAAAAAAATTATCTTCCTCAGAAGCTTTGATGCCTCGATAATTACGCAATTTTTGGGTAATTTCACCTTTAAACTGCTCCATATCTATTCCTTTATGCGGCTTAATCAAAATAGCCGGGGTAAGCATACTACTATTTTCACCATACAACCTTCGGATAAAATTCATTGGTATAAAAACCGCATTATCTCTACTATCCCCAAAAGTAGAAAATCCTTGTTTTTTGGTTACCCCAATTACTGTAAAACGTTGACCATACAATCTAACTTTTTTCCCAATTGCTTTTTCAAATGAATCAAAAAGTCCGTTGGCAACTTCATAACCTAAAATGATAACTGCAGTACCCGAGTTGGATTCAGACTCATTGAAAAAACGGCCTTGGTCTATTTTTACACCATCAATTCCGTCAAATTCATTGGTTGTGGGAGTAACCCGAACAGCACTTACAATTTTATCTTCAAATTTTATATTTTCATTTCGGGTAAAAAGATTAAAGGCCATCTTATCTACACCATTAACCGATTTTTTTAAATACTCAAATTCATCATAAGTGACATTAGGAAATTGTTCCCTTTTCCAGCGAGGCACTTCGGTAGGACCAAAAGAAAAACGCAATAAATAAATGGTATTTTTATCCAAATCGCCCAAATCGGCTTTAATTTTTTGATCTAAAGAATCTACCGCAGCTAAAACGGCTATGATTGAAAAAATTCCAATAGTTACACCTAACAGCGACAAAAAAGTACGCAATTTATTGTTTCGCAAGGCATTCATCGCAAAACTAAAACTTTCTTTAAGTAACCTCAAGTAAAGCAACATATCTTGATTTCTAGGAGTAATTTTACTATAGGTAACCTTATTGTAGAAATTGTTACACTTAATAAACAAAAGATTCACTTTTCTTACTTTCTATTGAAGCTTTTCAAACCATTTTATGCAAAAAGTAATGCCGTAATCCTTTGTCATTTAAATTGACAAATAGTACTTTTGCACCTTCAAAAATCAACAACACAATGACAACTACAAAAACCATTCAATCGGCTTTAATTTCGGTATTTGACAAAACCGGACTTGAGAGCATTGTAAAACAACTGCATAAGCAAAATGTAACCCTTTATTCAACCGGTGGCACCGAAGAATTTATTAAAAACCTAGGAATTCCGGTAGTTCCGGTAGAAGATGTAACGTCTTACCCATCTATTTTGGGTGGGCGAGTTAAAACCCTACATCCCAAAATATTTGGGGGAATTTTAAACCGTCAAGATCATAGTGGAGATATCGAAGAAATGAAAGCCTTTGAAATTCCACAAATTGATTTGGTAATAGTTGACTTATATCCTTTTGATAAAACCGTTGCTTCAGGAGCTTCTGAAGAAGATATTATTGAAAAAATTGATATTGGAGGCATTTCACTAATTCGGGCAGCTGCCAAAAATTTCAAAGACACTGCAATTGTTGCCTCTGTAAATGAATATGCATATCTTTTGGATTTACTAACTTCTCAAAACGGAGCAACAACATTAGAGCAAAGAAGACTATTGGCTACCAAAGCTTTTCATGTTTCTTCTCACTATGACACTGCTATTTTCAACTACTTTAATACAGATGAAACTGTTTATAAAGAAAGTATCTACAAGGGTCAAGTACTTCGATATGGTGAAAATCCACATCAAAAAGGTTTTTTCTTTGGTGATTTTGACCAAATGTTTACCAAATTACACGGAAAAGAATTATCATACAACAACTTGTTAGATGTGGATGCCGCTGTAAACTTGATTTTAGAATTTAAAGAAAACGAACCTACCTTTGCTATATTAAAACACAACAATGCGTGCGGTTTAGCCACAAGAAGTTCGATGAAGCAAGCGTATTTAGATGCGTTAGCCGGCGACCCAACCTCTGCATTTGGGGGAGTTTTAATTGCAAATGGAACTATTGACAAAGAAACCGCTTTAGAAATAAATCAACTTTTTTGTGAAGTGGTAATTGCTCCAAGTTATGATGAAGAAGCCGTTACTATTTTGCAAGAGAAGAAAAACCGTATTATTTTAGTTCAACACGATATTGCATTACCGAATAAACAAATCAGAACTTGTTTGAACGGTTTGCTCATTCAAGACAAAAACAATACCACAGACAATAAAGAAGGTTTAAAAAACGTTACCCTTTTATCACCTACTAATCAAGAAATTGAAGATTTGATTTTTGCCTCAAAAATTTGTAAAAACACCAAATCTAACACTATAGTTTTGGCCAAAAACGGGCAATTGATTGCATCCGGCACCGGACAAACTTCGCGTGTTGATGCCTTAAAACAAGCCATTGAAAAAGCCAATTCTTTTCAATTTGATTTATCGGGTGCAGTAATGGCCAGTGATGCTTTTTTCCCATTTCCGGATTGTGTAGAAATCGCTCATCATGCTGGAATTACCGCTGTAATCCAGCCAGGTGGCTCCATAAAAGACGAATTAAGCATCAACTATTGCAATGAAAATAAAATTGCAATGGTATTTACCGGAACACGTCATTTTAAACATTAATTTTTTTACCTTTGTACGTTACAATAAAATTTATATCAACCTAACTAACCCTTAACAAACGTATGGGATTTTTTGATTTCATGACCGAGGACATCGCAATTGACCTTGGAACAGCAAATACCTTGATTATTCATAATGACAAAGTTGTTATTGATTCTCCTTCTATCGTGGCTCGAGACCGAATTTCGGGGAAGATTATTGCCGTTGGTAAAGAGGCCAATTTGATGCAAGGTAAGACACATGAAAACATAAAAACCATTCGTCCATTAAAAGACGGAGTTATTGCTGATTTTGATGCTTCAGAAAAAATGATCAGCATGTTTATTAAAAGCATTCCGGCTTTGAAAAAGCGATTGTTTACACCCGCTCTTCGTATGGTAGTTTGTATACCTTCGGGAATTACTGAGGTAGAAATGCGTGCCGTGAAAGAATCTTGTGAACGGGTGAATGGTAAGGAGGTCTATTTGATTCACGAACCTATGGCCGCTGCAATTGGAATTGGGGTAGATATCATGCAACCCAAAGGAAATATGATTGTTGATATTGGAGGTGGTACTACCGAAATTGCGGTTATCGCTCTGGGCGGAATTGTCTGTGATAAATCGGTAAAAATTGCCGGTGACGTATTTACAAATGACATTGTATACTACATGCGTACTCAGCACAACCTCTTTGTGGGTGAAAGTACAGCAGAGAAAATTAAAATTGAAATTGGAGCTGCTATTGAGGAATTAGACACCCCGCCAGATGAAATGTCTGTTCAAGGTAGAGATTTACTTACCGGAAAACCTAAACAAGTAGACGTTTCATATCGCGAAATAGCCAAAGCCTTGGATAAATCCATTCAACGAATTGAAGATGCCGTAATGGAAACCTTGTCTCAAACGCCACCGGAACTTGCAGCCGATATTTACAATACGGGAATTTATTTAGCCGGCGGAGGATCTATGCTTCGTGGATTAGATAAACGTATTTCACTAAAAACCGATTTACCGGTTTATATTGCTGAAGACCCACTAAGAGCCGTAGTAAGAGGAACCGGTATTGCATTGAAAAACATCACTAAATTCAGGAGCATATTAATTAAATAATCATTTTACTGATATTTAATTTTCTAACTCAAAACCTGACACTGAATTATGCAGCAAATATTCAATTATATTTTAAAAAACAGTACTAAGCTACTGTTTTTGCTGCTTTTAACCATTTCGTTATCACTTACCATTCAGTTTCACTCCTTTCACAGAAGCAAAATCATCAATTCTGCCAACTTTGTTACGGGAGGAGTTTATGAACGGATTAACTCGGTTAATGAATATTTGAATTTAAAAACCGAAAATGAAGGTTTAGCTAATGAAAACGCCCGTTTAAAAAGCCTACTTTACAATTTAAAAGATACCACCAAGACGATTGACAATGAGCTTTTGAGCAGTTTTGGAAATTACAATGTAATTCAATCCAAAATAATCAACAACAGCTACAATGTTCATGAAAACTTTTTAACTATCAATTCCGGTACCTCAAAAGGAGTAAAACCGGATATGGGAGTTGTAAACAGTAAAGGTATCATTGGAATAGTTGAAAACACTTCCAAAAACTATGCAACTGTAATTAGTGTGCTACACGTGAAGTCTCAAATTAATGCCAAAATCAAAAAAACCAATCATTTTGGTACTTTAACCTGGAATGGAAAAAATACCGGTTATGTGCAATTGATAGACGTACCGCGTTTGGCCTCAGTAAAAAAAGGGGATACAATTGTAACGGGTGCTCAATCTATCATTTTTCCGGAAAACATAAACATTGGTACCATTCACAAAATATACACCGATAATAAAACAAATTACTTCACCATTGATGTTAAATTGTTTAATGACATGACTAGTCTTGGACACGTGTATATAATTGAAAACAAAGATCGAACTGAAATCTTAAAATTAGAAGCACAAACATTAGATGAATAGTGCACTACTTTACAATATTGCCCGTTTTATTTTGCTGATTTTGGCTCAAGTTGCTATTTTCAACAAGTTCAACTTTTTAGGATACATAAACCCCTACCCCTACGTTCTTTTTATTCTTTTATATCCGGTAAACAGCAATAAAAATGGATTACTGTTAGCTAGTTTTCTATTAGGCATCACCATGGATATGTTTAGTAACTCCGGAGGTGTACATGCTGCTGCATGTGTTACATTGGCTTACTTACGTCCTTCATTTTTTAAATTTTCTTTTGGTTTGAGTTACGAGTATCAAACTGTAAAAATAAACGACAGGCTTACCCCGGAACGCTTTTCTTTTTTACTCATAGCTGTTTCTACACACCATCTAATTTTATTCTTGCTGGAAATATTTAGATTTAGTTTTTTTTGGAATATTTTGTTACGAACTATTTTGAGTACTATATTTACGCTATTGCTGTGTATTTTACTAATTTACTTATTTAAGCCCAACAAAAATTGAGAAAGACCATACTTCCCGGATTAATCATTTTTGGAACCATTGCCATATTGGTTAGGCTATTCTATTTACAAATTATTGATGAATCGTACAAATTAAAATCAGAAAATAATGCAATTAAAGTGGTTTACGAGTACCCGGAGCGTGGCTACATTTACGACCGTAACGGAAAACTATTGGTTGCCAATCAACCGTCCTATGACATTATGGTGGTTCCCAGAGAAATTAAAAATTTGGACACCTTAGAATTTTGTAAACTTTTAAGTATTACAAGAGAAGAATTCAACTCCAAACTGAAAAAAGCAACTATTTACAGTCCTAGATTACCTTCTGTTTTTCTAGCTCAACTCAATAAAAAAGAATATGCTGCTTTTCAAGAAAAAATCAGAAAATTTGAAGGTTTTTATATCCAAAAAAGATCTTTGAGAGACTATCAAGTGAATGTTGCCGCTAATGTATTTGGATTCATCACTCAAGTAAATCAAAACATTATTGAAAAAAATCCATACTACAGACCCGGAGATTTAATAGGCAAACAAGGGGTTGAAGAGTATTATGAAGACATCTTGAGAGGACAAAAAGGAGTAAAACGCATTCAAAGAGATAAATTCAACAGAGATATTGGGCCATACAAAGAAGGTATTTATGATACAATAGCAAAACAAGGAGACGATATAACCTTATCGTTAGATATTGAGCTTCAAAAATATGGTGAGCTACTCATGCAGAACAAAAGAGGTGGAATAGTAGCCATAGAACCTAAAACGGGTGAAATTTTGGCTTTAATTTCGGCTCCAACATATGACCCGGCTCTTCTGGTAGGCAGACAACGGTCTAAAAACTACACTATGCTACACAACGACAGCATTGCCAAACCACTATATGACAGAGGTCTACTAGCCGAATACCCACCGGGCTCCCCTTTCAAGATTTTAACCGCATTGATTGGTCTTCAAGAGGAAGCTATAGACGAACAAACCACATTCTTTTGCAGAAGGGGTTTTAGCTATGGAAATCGTTTTATGAAATGCCATGATTCCGGGGGATTTAGCCTAAATAACGGCATGTATAGTTCTTGTAATACTTATTTTGCCAATACCTATAGAAAAATTATAGAAAAATATCCCAAACCAGCCTATGGTGTAGATGCTTGGAGCAATCATTTGAAAAGTTTTGGACTTGGAAATTTTATGGGATACGACTTACCTCAAGGAAGAAAAGGTAATGTACCAACATCCAAACTCTATGACAAATATTATTCCGCCGGTGGTTGGCGGAGTACAACTATTATTTCCAACTCAATTGGACAAGGAGAAGTATTGATGACCCCTATTCAATTGTGCAATGTGATGTGTGCTGTAGCCAATCAAGGTTATTATTACACCCCTCATATCATAAAAAAAATCAAAAATCGAGAAATTGATTCAAAATTTACAACAAAACACCAAACCACTATTGATCAACAATATTTTCCTCCGGTAATTAATGGACTATTTGATGTGTATAACAAGGGTACAGCTTCGAGACTTCAAGTTCAAGGACTTGAGATTTGTGGAAAAACCGGAACAGCAGAAAATTTTACCAAGATAAATGGTAAAAGAGTTCAGCTGACCGACCATTCTATTTTTGTAGCATTTGCACCAAAAGATGACCCAAAAATTGCCATTGCTGTATTTGTTGAAAACGGTTATTGGGGGGCACGTATTGCCGGTCCTATAACAAGTTTAATGATTGAAAAATACATTAAAGGTAAGATATCCCGAACCGATTTGGAAAAAAGAATGTTAGAATCCAGCTTGGAGAAAGAATATGCAAAAGTTATCAGCGGACAACCCTTTTCAATTAATCTATAATGAAAAATCAGAGTGTAACCAGTAATTTAGATTGGATTTCTGTATTGCTTTACCTCCTGTTGGTTGTGATGGGTTGGTTGAATATATTTTCTACTTCAATCCCAATTGAATTTGACACCTTTGAATTTGATCAATATTACGGCAAACAGCTGATATTTATTTTATTAACCATTCCGGTTATTGTAGTTGTGCTTTCTATTGACGCTAAAATTTATGAGAAATTTTCACTTGTATTTTATGGTATTGGCATCCTGCTTTTATTGGGGCTTTTTGTATTTGGAAAAACCGTAAAGGGTCAAACCAATTGGTACGGCATAGGTTCTTTTGGTTTTCAACCCTCAGAATTTGTAAAAACTGCAACCTCTTTATTACTGGCAAAATATCTAAGTGACTCACAAGTATTTCTCAAAAATCTCAATCATCAATTGTTTGCCTTTGGCATAATCTTTTTACCGGTTCTATTAATTCTTATGCAGCCCGATGCGGGTAGTGCTATGATTTTCTTTTCTCTAATTTTTGTATTAAACAGAGAAGGGTTACCCGAATGGTATCTTTGGACCGGATTTTTTGCTATCGTATTGTTTTTCTCTTCATTGCTTATCCAACCTTTGTATGTGATTTTAGGAATCATTGTTCTAATGATATTCCATTATTTAAGAGCCCGAAGAGTTGATAGAATTGCCTTAGGGTATATAATTGTTTTTATAGCTGCAACATCATTTGTACTTTCGGTAGATTTTGTTTTTGAATCGGTTTTAGAGCCGCATCAAAAAGATAGAATCAATGTGCTGTTTGATGACACGATAGACCTTAAAAAAGAGGGTTACAACCTCAATCAATCTATGATAGCTATTGGATCCGGCGGTTTGATTGGCAAAGGGTTCATGGAAGGCACTCAAACCAAAGGTGGTTTTGTACCGGAACAACATACCGATTATATTTTTACTACAGTTGGAGAAGAATGGGGGTTTATTGGTTCTGCAATCGTGATACTCCTATTTGTAACATTATTACTAAGAATTATTTATTTGGCAGAAAATCAAAAAACAAAATTTAGTCGGGTATATGGCTATTGTGTAGCCTCAATTTTGTTTACCCATTTCTTTGTAAACATCACCATGCTTATAAAATTGTTTCCAACAATTGGTGTGCCATTACCTTTCTTTTCCTATGGCGGTTCAAGTTTATGGGCATTTACAATTTTGTTGTTTATTTTCTTAAAATTAGACGCCAACAAAGTCAATGAATGGTAATTATTTCCATTCCAATTCAACCAAAACCGGAAAATGATCCGAAGGGTAAATGCCTGAGAAATGGTTGTTCAAAACAGCATATTTAGAGACTTTAAATCCGCTTTTTGAAATAAAAATATAATCAATTTCTTTAAACTTTTTTAAAGTAAAATCAAAAGCGTTAAATGTTCCGCCGGGATTAAACAATACGTTTGAATGTTTTTTGGTATTCGAATACTGGGTATTTAAAAAAGCAATAGGAGATGAATCCGGCTCTAAATTAAAATCACCCATGACAATTACCGGATACTGCATTGTATTGTATTTTTGAATGGTTTCATGAATTAAAACAGCACTTTTTTCTCTTGCTAATGTACCAACGTGATCAAAATGGGTATTAAAAACCCAAAACTTTTTTTGCGATTTTTTATCAAAAAAAAGAGCATATGTACAAATACGGTTCAGAGCAGCATCCCAACCTTTGGATACCAAATTAGGCGTTTCAGACAACCAAAATGTGCCGTGTTCCAATACTTCAAACCGATTTGTATTGTAAAAAATAGAACTATGCTCTCCCGTATTTTTGCCATCTCTACCTTCACCCAAAACAGAATAGGCAGGTAAAGCATTTTTGAGATTCTCTACTTGGTGAGGCAAACCCTCTTGAATTCCAAAAATATCCGGTTGATAAAAATCCAATAAGGCAAACATATTGTTTTTTCTATTTGCCCAATTGGTATCACCATCTTGAGGAATATCGAGCCTAATATTATAGGTCATTGCTGTAAAAGATTGTCCAAAAATAAGACCTGAAAAAACCAAAAAACAAACACACCCCAATTTCTTTACTATACCCATCATAATAACGCTTTTAAAACAGTTGAATTTTGTTCCAATTTTTCTTCTAATTCATCTTCTAAAGTAGGAAAAAAATCAATCCCGGTAACCCGTTCAATTTCATCAACAGAAACTACAAAATCAAAAATCGAATTTGAAGCTTCTTTATGTGGAATCAAAAAACCTACCATCATAGGATTTTTATCAGTTGGAATAAAAACAATTTTATAAAAATAATTGGGTACAGCAACATTTTCAAAACCAATATTTAATAAATCTGAAGTCAAAACACCACCAGTTACAACATATAACGTGGTATACTTTTGACTCCAATACCTAACTTTTTGCTCCAATCGATTCCAAATACCGGAATTAAATTGGGGCAACTGGGGTGAAACATTTGAGGTTAAAAAAGTAGATTCAAAAGCTTCTTTTGAAAACTTCATATCACCTGCCGGACAAAGATGTCCTTTATCATAACCCGAATTTTTATAGTTTCTCCAATGTGCCGATCGGGTTTTCACTTTAGGGTCTTCATTAAAATAGGGTCTTTCATAATTTCCTACTCCCATTGGAAACGAAGTCAATTTATAGGCAACCCATTCTGCTTGTTCGTGTTCCTCGGAATATGATAAAGCAAAATAGGGATGTTGAATTACAACTCCGGTTGTAGAAGTAGGATAAAAGTCAAAATCACTTTCTAAGGTGTTTTTTTGCTGTACCTTTGATTCAAATACACATGAATTTAAAACCAAGATTCCGACAAAAAGACATCCCATTCTGAAAATCATAGCAATAAGTTAAAGATTAGTACTGTTAAAATTGATTTTGTATCTTTGTAAAAAGTAACTAAATTAAATGTATTGCCCATGAAAACCAAATTGATTCTAGTATTTGCCCTATTACTTCAATTTTATATTAGTAATGCCCAAGAAATTCCAACAGTTAAAGACAGTATTCCAAACGCTACCTTAGACCAAGAACAATTGGAAAAGTCTAAAATTGAAGCCGAAAAAGAAGCAAAAAAAGCCGAAAAAGAAGCTGAGAAAGCTCGCAAAGAAAAAGAAAAATTAGAGCGTGAAAAGTTAGACTTGGAAAAGAAAAAATTAAAGTCACAACAAAATGCTGAAAAAGCTGCTTTACGAGCTCAAAAAGCGGAAGAGAAAAGACTTAAAGCCCAAGAAAAAGCATTTAAAGCCGAGGAAAAGAGAAGAACAAAGGCTCTAAAGCAAGATTCTAAAGTGAGTAAAACCAAAGATAAAATAGCGAAAGCAAAAATTAAATTGGAACGAAATAGAGTTAAGTTTGAAGAAAAAAAATTAAAAGGCAAAATGAGTCCGGTTGATGTTAGTAAAAATGAAATTAAACTCAACAAAGAAGAACTTAAAATAAAAGAACTCGAAATCCAACTTGAAAAAGAAGAAAGAGAACTTAAACGATTGAAAATTTAACCCAATGCCCCAAATAGTAATAACCATTTGGGGCATTTTTTTTGTAATTCAATTTCTAAGTTTTTACATCTAGGGCATCCCGCAGGGCATTTCCACACATCATAAAAGCCAAAGTGATTAGCATTATAGCTATCCCGGGAACCAAAGCCAAATAAGGTTTTCCCAACACAATATAATTGTAGTGATCTTTTATCATACCGCCCCAACTGGGAATGGGTGGTTGTGCTCCTAAACCCAAAAAACTCAGACCGCTTTCTACCAAAATTGCAGAGGCAAAATTAGCCGCTGAAATTACAATAATAGGTGCCATGATGTTAGGCAAAATATGATTAACAATAATCCGAAAATCTGAAAACCCCAAAGCTTTAGCGGCGGTAACATACTGCATTTCTTTAACACTAATTATTTGACCTCTCACAACTCGGGCTACTTCAACCCACATAGTTAAACCTACAGCCACAAATACCTGCCAAAATCCTTTACCTAATGCCAAAGTAATAGCAATAACCAATAATAAGGTAGGAATAGACCAAATCACATTGACCAACCACATCACAAATGCATCCCATTTTCCTCCGAAATACCCTCCAACAGAACCAAAAAACAAACCCAAAACAATTGAAATAAAAACAGCTACAAATCCTATGGATATTGAAACACGAGAACCAACTAACATTCGGCTCAACATATCTCTGCCGTATTTATCGGTTCCCAAATAAAATGTACGTTTTTGTATTAATTCATCTTCAACTGATTGAAACGATTTAAAACCCGGAAACTGACTCAATTGTAACTCTTTGGTTTGAGCCATGCTTGAATCTTCTGAATATTCCTGATAAATTAATTTTTGATTTAGAATTTTATAAGAAAGTATAGGTATTTCGGTACCATTTAAAGTTTGTCCGGTAAAATAATCTCGCCATGACTTAGGAGTTATCTCCTCTTGGGGCAAGAAAAGCATCAAAGTAGAAAAACCAGGAGGTTTGGAATGAATTGAAAGATGCATTTGATTGGCATTTTCAGAACTGTCCGGTGCCAGAACATATGCAAAAACAGCTATTAAAAACATAAGTAGTATGTAACCAAAACTAAAAACACCCCAAATATTCTTGCGAAATTTTTGAAGTGCTATAGCTGTTAAAGATTGATTTGAACCTGACATGAATAAAACATTCTGCTTTGAGTTCAAAGATACACTTTGTACATTATGATTTTACAACTTTTTCTTTTTTCTTTAAATTAATCTGTCCTTTTGGAACCGGTTTAGATTGCAAATCATCCAAAACATTGAGAGCTTCTTCAACGTAAATATCTTTGGATAAATTTTCAAACCAACGCTCTCTTTTTTCACGAAATGATTCGTCCTTTTTCATCACTACCTCATCTTCAGGTATAGGTTTAAACACGAGATTATTTTGATAGTCAGAAATAGGTTTAAAGGATTTGGTCTCAGACTCAAGTTTTTCTTGCTCCTCTTTAAATTTATTTAAATTTAGAGAATACACATAAGTATCTCTTCTGTTTTTAGTCCATACTGCATTTTGATCAATCAACTGAAAATGTTCGTTTTGAGCCATTCTGGATTTACTGTTTTCCAAAGCTCTTTCAAAATTCACTTGTTTATCCCAAACAGAATAATTAGCCGGATCTATTTTACTCCAAGGCATTGCATTTTCTATGTCTCTTTCTCCAATGTTAATGTAAGAATACCTGTCCGGCATAATAACATCACTTGTAACACCCTCCAATTGAGTTGACCCTCCGTTAATTCGGTAAAACTTTTGAGTAGTTGTTTTAAGTGCTCCCAAATCGCCTACTGTATTTCCTCTAACAAATTGGTTTAAATCGATAACATTTTGAACGGTTCCTTTACCAAAAGTTTGTTTACTTCCTATTACGATACCTCTTTTGTAATCTTGAATTGCAGCAGCCAAAATTTCTGAAGCCGATGCAGAAAAGTTATTAACCATCACAACCAATGGCCCATCCCATTGAACTTTACCATCCCTATCATATAGAACCTCTTTTTGGGTTCCTGCCGATTTAATTTGTACCACCGGACCTTGTTCAATAAACAAACCTGTAATATCAACAACTGTTTTTAAGGATCCACCTCCGTTGTCTCTTACATCCATTATGATTCCTTGAACACCTTGCTTTTTGAGACGTTCTACTTCAATAGCTACATCTTTTCCGGCATCTCTACTGTCTTTATTTTCAAAATCGATATAAAACTTAGGTAAATAAATGATACCGTATTTCATTCCGTTTCGTTCTACCACACTTGATTTGGCATACGTTTCTTCGGTTTCAACCATATCTCGAATCAAAGAAATTACTTTTTGAGTTCCATCTACTTTTTTTACGGTTAAACGAACTTCTGTTCCTTTAGGTCCTTTAATCTTTTTAACAATATTATCCAATCGCATACCTACCACATCTTCAGGTTCCTTATCGCCTTGGGCTACTTTTAAGATTACATCTCCGGGTTCTAATTCTTTACCTCTCCAAGCCGGCCCACCCGAAATTAACTCTGTAATTTCAGTAAAGTCGTTTTTCTTTTGCAAACGAGCACCAATTCCCTCAAACTTACCGCTTATACTTACATCAAAACGCTCTTTATCATCGGGAGCCATATAATTGGTATGCGGATCAAAAC
>JANJWE010000266.1 GCA_024709705.1 Flavobacterium sp.
TGGAATACCCAAGGAAGAGGTAGCGATGCTGTAAAACCTACAGCTACGCGTGCTCCTAAATACCGAAACCACCCACAATTCAACATCAATTTTAACGCGGTTGTCGACTTTACAAACGATTTCAACAGCCAATCTCAAGTATATACAGATAACGCCACCAACAGAGAATACCTAAAAGGAACCAGTGGTTTTTATTCTCAAGAAATGTATGTGGTGATGATACCGGATGTAGCTGTAAACCATACAAACAACACCATGGATATTTTTTGTGGTGATAGAGATCCGGCGGTAAACGAAACAGACGTTACCGGTGTAGGAATCGGAGATTACTCTTCCCGTTTCAATAATGAAGTGCTGGCATACTGCGTGGGAGTTAACAGCCGCTACGGTATTGCTCAAGTAAGCACAACCACAACATATTCCAATGTAGGGATCATTAATGCCCGTCAAAACAGCGGAAATACCGGTGCCGATTTATTTTACAACGACGGAAGTGTTGGTAACACTACTGTTAATGGAGCTACCTACGAAAACGTATCGAATAGTCGCTATTGGATTGGAAGAAGTAAAGGTTGGGACGGAAGTTTAGACGGAAGAGTGGCCGAAATTATAACCTTAAGTCGTCGCACAACTGATATAGAACGCAGTAACATTCAAAGTTACTTAGCTGTAAAATACGGAATCACATTAGGGACTAATGGTATTTCTAAAAACTATACCAACTCTGATGGAAACCTGATTTGGGATGCCACTCAAAATGCAGGATTTAACTTCGATATTGCAGGGATCGGAAGAGACGATATATCCCGATTGAACCAAAAACAATCTAAAAGCGTAAACCCAAACACCGTATTAACAATCGGTTTAGGAGATATTGCTACAACCAACACAGCCAACACCAATACATTTGCTACAGATAAAAGCTATTTGGTTTGGGGCTCTAACGGTCAAAACATGAACAACTCCGGAAACCAAATTGCAGTTGATTTAGGTCCGGTTACCATCACTACCTTTACCGATATTGTAAATCGCAAATGGAAAGTGGTAAAAAATGGAGGCGATGTTGGTACGGTAAAAGTAGCCATTCCTACAGCCGCATTTACGAGTGGACTCCCGGCTTTAGGCCCAACCGATGCCTATGTAATGATTGTAGCTACCAATGCAACATTTACAACGGGTGTAGAAATGGTTTTCATGTCAACCTCAGGAACCAACCAAGTTTGTTCCTACGATTTTGACGGCACCAAATTCATTTCTTTTGGAGTAGCTCACAGACAAGTACAACCGCTTCATGTTACCTTAGATGGAGATGACGACTTTATCAAAATTGACGATGTAAACCAAATCGGAACCAACTTCACTTTGATGGCTTGGGTTAGACCTAACGGAAATAATACAGCCAATGAAGAAAGAACCGTTTTGGCCAAAAGAACCGAAACTACAGGTTACCGTTTGGTAATTCAAAACGACAATAAAATCAGAATGGAATGGACCAATGCCGGAAACATACTCCAATTGGTATCCAATACCGCTTTACCTGAAGGTATTTGGCACAACATCGCAGTAACCTATTCTGGCGGAACCGGTTTAACCCGAATTTATATTGATGGGGTAATTGACCAATCGGCAAACCTTATCGGCATACCCGAGACTGTTTCGGCTATGTTTACTATTGGTGCCGAATACATTAATAAAAACAACATCAAAAACCGATTCAAAGGCGATATTGACGAAGTTCGGGTTTGGAATAGAGCTTTGAACCAAACGCAAATTCGCTTCATCATGAACCAAGAAATAGAAGTTTCATCTACCAACAACACCAGAGGAAAAGTCCTTTTGGAAAATGTAACCAAAAACGATGTATCCGCATTACCTTGGTCTAGCTTAATAGCCTATTACTCGATGAACTCCTACATAGGAACGCATTTAGACGACGATTCCAATTTTACCAATAGAGGTAGTTTGGTTATTCCGGATAAAATTTCAATTGGCAATCAAACGGCTCCTCTTCCTTATACAACTCAAAGTAACGGTTCATGGGATGAAGCGGCTACTTGGAACAACGGGATACAAATGGAAGCTCCTTACAGCTTATCTATTGTAAACGGAACTCCTATTGCCTGGAATATCATTAAAACCAATCACAATGTGGTATCCAATGGAAACAAAGTTGTTTTGGCTGCTTTTATTGAAGCTAATGAATTGAAAGTTGAAAACAACACCAAATTTGAAGTAACGCATTACCTCAAATTAGACGGAAAAATTGATTTGGAAGGCAGATCACAACTCATCCAAACTTTAAATAGCGATTTAGATCCAATCAGTAGTGGTTCATTACACCGCGACCAACAAGGACAAAGCAACCGTTTCAACTATAATTACTGGTCTTCCCCCGTAAGTAGTATAAACAATACCACTATCAACCATGGTTATACGGTTGCCGGGGTAATGAAAGACGGTACCAATACAGCTCTGCCTCAAAACATCACTTGGACTTCATCGCACAATGGTTCGCCTACCAGTCCAATTACGCTGAGCCGAAACTGGATTTATAAGTTTCAAAATGTAAATGGTGCGTATGCCAACTGGACATCTGTAGGACAAAATGGTCAACTTTTAGCCGGACAAGGTTATACCTTAAAAGGTAGTGGTGCAGCAACGCCAAATCAGAATTATATTTTTGTGGGTAAACCCAATAACGGTTTAATCACTACAGAAGTAGCTGCTACCAATATGAACCTTTCCGGGAATCCCTACCCTTCTGCTTTAGATGCCAACCTGTTCATTACAGAAAACTTAGGGGTTATTGAAGGTACCTTGTACTTCTGGGAACATTTTACAACCAATACCACCCATAATTTAAGTGGGTATCAAGGAGGCTACGCAGCACGTACACTCGTGGGCGGAACCGCTCCGGTAGCTCCTGCGGGAGTAAGTGGCTTGGGTTCTAGCAGTAAGATTGCCAGACGATACATTCCGGTGGGTCAAGGGTTTTTTATCAAAGGAAACGAAACCGGTGGTACCGTTGTGTTTAACAACAACATGCGTACATTCATACGTGAAGAAAATTCAAACTCGAATACCGTTTTCAGAACGGCCAATGCGACAACTTCGGCCAATCATTTTTATGACAATTCCGAAGATGAAGTAGATTACGACCGCTTTATGAAAATTCGCTTAGGCTTTAACTCGTATAACAATTTCCACAGACAACTTTTAATTGGTTTCATGGAAAACTTAGCTACCGAAAATTTCGATCCGGGCTACGATGCCATCCATATTGACAACCAACAAAACGACATGTATTTTGTTTTAGGTGACAAAAAATTGGTAATTCAAGGAGAATCGTATTTTGATTCCAACAAAAGATATCCTTTGGGAGTAAAAACTCACGCGGCAGGTAACATCCAATTTACTTTAGACGGTACCGAAAATGTGGACGAAAACCAAAAAATTTATGTGTACGACAAACAAACCGAAATCTACCATAACCTTCGCAACGGACATGCTACCATAATGATGAATGCAGCCGGAATTGTAGAAGACCGTTTTGAATTGGTATTCATCAACCAAACCTTAGGACTATCCAACCCTTCGGTTCAAGACGCGATTCAAGTAGTTTTTGCCAATCAAACCAACACTTTGACTATTCAAAATAAAAACAGCGATTGCAACGTTGAAAACGTACAATTGTATACCATATTAGGCCAATTACTCCACACATGGACTCCGGAAAACGGATATGAGGAAAGCATTGCTATCCCGGTTCAAAACATGAGTACAGGCACCTACATTGTTCGGGTTACAACCAACCTGGGAACAAGTAGCAAAAAAATCATTATCAAATAGGGTTTAGATAATTGATTTTTGACACCTAAAAAGCTCCTCCACGTTTGAGGAGCTTTTTAATTTACTTTAGATAATGAAAAAACCTCAAAAGCATAGCCCTTGAGGTTCCAATATTAGGTATAAAACGTTTTAAATTAAGGCCTGCTTCAAGCCTTCAAAATCCAAAGTTTGCTGTTCACCGGTATGCAAATTTTTCAATCCAAAACGATTCTGTTCCATTTCCGATTGTCCTGCAATAACGGCATAAGGAATCCCTCGTTTATCGGCATGCTGAAATTGTTTGCCAATCTTGGAAGCATCCGGATACAGTTCTACTTTAATACCGGCACGTCGCAATTTTGTGATGGCCTCCAAGGCATACAAACTTTCTCGGTGCCCATAATTAATAAACAAGGCTTTAGAAGTGGCAGTTACCGTTTCAGGAAACAATCCCAATTCTTCCAAAACCAAATAAATACGGTCCAGACCAAACGAAATACCTACCCCGCTCATGTTTTTTAATCCGAAAATCCCGGTCAAATCGTCATATCGACCACCGCCACCAATAGATCCCATAGCAACTTGCGGGGCTACCACCTCAAAAATAGCTCCGGTGTAGTAATTTAAACCTCGGGCTAAAGTAACATCCAAATCTATAATGGCAGTTTGTAAACCTAATTTTTGTATGGTTTCACATATAAATTGCAACTCCTCTACTCCTTTTTTTCCTTCTTCGGAGGTAGCTAATAAGTCATTTAATTTTTCAATTTTTTCTGAAACCGTTCCGGTAAATTGAAACAACGGTTGCACTTTTTGTAATGCGGCTTCAGAAATGCCTTTTTCCAACATTTCTTTTTTCACTCCGTCTTCGCCAATTTTGTCCAACTTATCTAAAGC
>JANJWE010000273.1 GCA_024709705.1 Flavobacterium sp.
ACTGAATATTTTGAATACGAATGTAAGAGGCATCCTCTACAAAATAATCGGAGAATACATTATTGCTTGTAGCCCCAGTTGTAACTCTGGGTACTGTATTGCTTGTTCCTTCTCCTGTCCATCTGTCAAGAACATAATTTAAGCGGTTGGCATCAGATAATGTTCTTTCGTAGTTACGTACCATATCATTTCCTACAGAAGCGAAAGTGTATGCAGAAAAATCAAAATTACCGTAGTTAAATTGAACATTGAAACCCATTACTGCATCCGGAATTGGATCTCCAATATTAGTTCGGTCACGAGTATCAATTACACCATCTCTGTTAATATCTACAAATCGAATATCTCCGGGTACAGCATTGGCTCCTAAGGCCACTTGCGAAGGGTGTGCATCAACCTCGGCTTGATTTTGAAACAAACCATCTGTTTTGTATCCGTAAAAGTAACCAATCGGCATTCCCACTTCCATACGTGAAGGTGCGGGTTGTCCTACACCAAAAGCACCACCTTCAATAAATTGTGTTCCATTGTTTACTTCTAAGACTTTGTTTTTCAAGAACGTTACGTTATATCCAATAGAGAAGCTTGCTTTTTCGGATAATTGATCTTTATAAGTTAATGCTAATTCAAAACCACTGTTACGCACTGTTCCTGCATTAATAGTTGGTGCGGCTCCACCCGGAGCAGTAACTCCTGTGATTCCTGATACCGGTATATTGGGAATTAATAAATCTTTACGAGTATCAATAAAATAATCGGTTACAACTTCCAATTTGTCATTAAAAAATTTAGCATCTAAACCAATATCAAATTTTTGAGCTTCTTCCCATTTTAAATCCGGATTAGGTAATTGTCCAATAGCTGTACCATTTACGATAGAACCATCAAAAACATAAGAAGCTTCTCCGGTTAATAAAGAAAGGTAACCGTTATTAGGAATTTGGTCATTACCCACAGTTCCATAGCTTAAACGAAGTTTTAATGCATTAAATTTTTCGGTTTTTGGGAAAAAGTTTTCATCAGAAATATTCCAACCTGCTGTAAATGATGGGAAGTATCCCACTCTGTTACCAGGGCCAAATTTGGTTGAAGCATCTCTTCTAATAATGGCAGAAAACAAATATTTTCCGGCATAATCATACTGCAATCTACCAAAATAGGACAATCTTCTTTCATCATATTCATATGAGGCATTGGGTTTAATATCAACAATTCCGGTAGTTAAGGATATATCTGCGAATTGCCATGAGTTGTTTGGTACATCAAAACCGGTTGCGAATAATCCGTTACCCCATTGTTTAAAAATGGTGGTACCTGCAGTAGCAACTATATTGTGTTTTTCTTTAAATACTTTAGCATATGTCCCATACAAATCAAAAGAATAGTCATTATCATTTACACTACTTTGTGTAACACTGCTTCTAACTACATCAAAAACTTTTCCACCATAATTTACTTGCTTAGCAAAACTTTTTCCTCTGCTGTTTGAGGTATTAAAACCAATTCTACCAGAAAGTTTAAAATCGGTGGTTAATTTATAATCTAACCCAACGGTACCGTTCAATTTTTTAAAATCAAAATTATTGTAAGTGTTGGCTATTTGAGCCAATGGGTTTATAATTTCATTTCCAAGTCCTGCAGTGCTTGGTACTAAAGTAAAATCACCATTACTGTCAAAAGGCGTTAAAGTGGCCGGTGTATTTAAGGCATTAAATAAAACGGAACCTAAGCCATTTTCATTGAGTGTTTTTCTATTAAAATAGGTGTAGATGATATTTGTTTGAAGTTTTAACTTGTCTGTCAAATCAGCACCTAATGCCAATCGAGCTGTATTTCTTAAAAATCCGGATTTATTTTGGCCAACTATACCTTCTTGATCCAAATGTGAGCCACTCAGTGAATAATTAATTTTTTCTGATCCACCCGAAACGGTAAAATCGTGGTTGGTAACAGGAACACCTTTAGAGAAAACTTCTCTTTGCCAGTTGGTTCCTTGACCTAAGCCGGTAACATTTGGATAAGGTAAAGCCTGACCTCCATTTGCATAACTTTCGTTTAATAATAATGCATACTCGGTTGCATTTAAAAGAGGAAGTTCTCTACTAGTCTCTTGGAATCCCATATAGGTGTTGTAAACAAAAGAGGCTTTGGCATTTCTTTTTCCTGATTTGGTAGTAATTAAAACAATACCATTGGCACCAATAGTACCGTAGATTGCTGCTTGAGCATCTTTTAAAATGGTAATAGTTTCAATATCATTAGGGTTTAATAAACCCAATTCTCCAACGTATCCATCAATAATTACTGTTGGTCTATTTTCGCCATTGGTAGCAATACCACGAATACGAATATCTAAATCTGCACCCGGAGCTCCGGAACGTGTAGTTACATTAACCCCGGCAACGGTTCCTTGAAGTGCTTGCTCTACTTTTATAGGTTTAAGAGCGTCTAAGGTTTTAGCATCTACAACAGACACAGCACCGGTAACCTCTTTGCGTTTTTGAGTACCATATCCAATTACCACTACTTCATCAAGAGATTTTGTGTCTTCTTGTAATGTAATAGTAATTTTTTCTGTTTTTGTTACTTTGTATTCCACAGAAGTGTATCCTATGGAGCTAAAAACAAGTGTGGAACCGTTTGGTACTTTGTTGAGTTCAAATTTTCCATCAAAATCAGATGAGGTTCCCTTGGTAGAGCCTTTTACAACTATGTTTACTCCCGGAAGGCCTAGGCCGGAAGCATCAGTTACTGTTCCACTAATATCATATTCTTGTGACCAACACAAAGAAGCGAAAAGAAGGAACGCTGTGACAAATAAATTAGACTTCATATAGATGTTATTTTGTGAATTCTAAAATTAAAATTATAGTTTGAAAAGATTCAAAAATGGACTACAACAAAAAATATACATCGTAAAAAAAACTTAATTTTATTTTACTTTTCGTAAAAGAAGACCCTATATAATGCAGTATTCATAGTGTTAAGAAAATCTTATTTTTTAGTAAAAAATTAGGATTTACTTGCAATTACAACGTTTTTGTTGAGGTGATGTTGAGGTGTTTTTGTTGTTTTTGTATAGGCTTATATGGATAAAATATACTCAACTAGTCCTTTTTCATGTGGCAAGTCCATTTTTTTTCTCAAACGGTACCTTTTTATTTCCACACTACGAACCGAAATGTTAAGTAAGGGAGCAATTTCTTTGGAAGATAAATTCAATCTTAAATAGGCAGTAAGTCTCAAATCGTTTGGAGTAAGTGAAGGATGAGCGTTCTTTATTTTTTTAAGAAAATCCTTATCAGCGTTGTTAAAGGCATCCACAAAAACATTCCAAGTATCTTCTTCATTGATGTTTTTGTTTATGGTAGATATAACTGATTTTAAGCTTTTACTACCACTTTCAGAATTTTTCAAATCGTCTTTAATCATTGCCAACAATTCATTCTTTTTAATTAAGCTCATTGTTGAAGCCGCTAGTTCTTTATTCTTGTTTTCAAAATCCTGTTCAAGTTGTTGGTTTTTAATTCGCATCAACTCTTGTTCCGTCTCTAACTCTTTTATTTCTAAAAGTCTGTTGTTTTCTTCAATTAATTTTTCTTGCTGTTTGTAATAGTATTTTTGGTAAGCTTTATTGATAAAATAAGCCATTATTAATAGTAGAATGGTATAAATAACCAATGCGGTATTGGTAAGATACCAGGGTTTAAGTATTGTAAAAGTGTATTTCTCTGTATTTTCTGTAACAGAATTTCCAATTTTTGCTCGAACAGAAAAAGTGTAGGTTCCCGGTTGTAAGTTTTTAAAATTTACTGTAGATTTTCCACTCCATTCACTCCACTCGTTTTGAACTCCTTTTAACAAATACTGAAATTCTGCCATGATGTATTTGTTGTATTCCGGAACGGTATAGGAAAAAGTAATATTGTTTTCATCAAATTTAAAGTTACCATCAGTAGCTAATGGAATACTAATGAGGGATTCGTTTTGTTTGTTTGTAGAAATATTGGTAAGGTGAACCAAATAATTATTAAAGGTTAATTCATCAATATTAATACTATAATACCCATCGGTTGTTCCTATCAAATATTGTGAATCTGACAATTGTGTTATGTTTTCATAGCCTAACATTGAATTAGTTAGGCTGGAAGGTATGGGTATGGCATGATGTTCTAATTCGGGAGTTAATTTGCCAAACGAAAAATAATTGATGTAATTTCTAGAGAAAAACCATAAACGGTTTGAATTATCAGGCATTAATTTACCTGAAATATATTCATTATTTTCGGTTATTTTACTCAGTTTAACATCCCGAAAAAACGAATTTTTAGAGGGATTAAAAACATAGAATCCCTCTTTATTACAATAGTATATTTTGTTGTTGTACTTAGTCAATCCGGCATTTTTCCCCTTATTTGGTGATTGAAAAGTTTCAAATTGAATCACCTTAGAGTTTTCCGGATTGATTTTTAGTTTAAAAATTCCTTTGTATTCGTGACTTACAAGTATTTCATTTTTTGATAACCATTCAAAATATTTGCTGGAATAATCAAATCCATTGATTTTATTCTTAAAAACCCAACGGCCATTTATTCTTTCCAAAAGTGATAATCCGTAGTAATTTCCTTGAACAATTTGATTTGGGTTTTCCAGTTTTACTTCAAATTTCCAGGTCCCAGATTCGTTAAAAATGGGAAGGGCTTTATTGTTTACAATTTGAAATGTTCCGGCATCGTGTCCGCAAAGCAAGGTGTTATCATGAACAAACAATGACCAAACTTGTCCTTTGGTTCCTGTTATGAATTGAAAACTGTCTTCTCCGGTTCTTTTATAAAATAAACCTTGATTGGTGCCAATATAGAGGTTGTTTTGGTAGAGTGCCGAGCAGTATACTGTTCCTAAAATTCCGGTTTCATCAGAGTAGCTTCTAATGGGTGAAGCTAGGTTGATGCAATTAATTCCATTATCTAACCCTACCCAAAGGTTTTGTTCGCCATCTTCAAAAAGTGAAAGAGCAGTGTTGTTGCTTATTCCTTTGTTTTGGGTAATATGGTATTCTGTTTTTCCATTAGAGTCTATAATGAAAATTCCATTTGAAACGGTTCCTAATATAATTCCATTAGTACTGCTTTTTTGGGCACAATAAATGCTACTTTCATTTAAGTTTGAGTCAGAATCTGTAATCCACTTTTGGACACTTTTGTCTTTGTATTCATAAATGCCATTAAATTGTGTAACTATTAAAAGCGAATTGCTTTTTTTTAATAAAGCAACGATTTTATTTTGAATAAAAAATGTTTCTTTAGAAACCAGTTTACTTTTACCGTTTTCAATTTCAAAAAGTCCATTCGATACCGTTTGAAAGTAAATAGATTTGTCTACCACATAAGCTTTAAAAATAGGATTTTTGGGATTTACAATTTGAAAATTTTCAGTTTGAGTATTGTAAATGAAAATTTGATTTAAGGATTGAAATACAACCCATTTCCCAAATTCCAAAATGTTCCAAAATTGTTCGTCATCCAGGATCTTACTTTTAATTTTCGGTGTTAAAGAGGTGTATTCCAAGATGCCATTACTTGCTCGTTTCCAATACCCAAAATCCATGTAACAGCCGGTGTATATTTTATCTTGGATCACTTTTACAGAACGAATGATAGTTTCATTTGGGGTAGGATAGAGCAACCAATCAGTTCCATTGTGTTCTAACAATCCTTCATTATTTGCAAAAAATAAAAACTTATTTTTATCCTGACTAATCATCCAATTTTGGTTTCCCGCTTTATAGGTGGTAGGGGAAAATTTCATAATAGGAGGCAGCTCTTGTCCCAAAGAACAGAAACAGATTGTCAAAATCCAGAGTGAAATGTAACGTTTCAAAGGTTGTTTTTTGAGTTTAAGAACCTAAAGATACGATTAAACCTTAAAAGTGAAAAATGATAACCAAAAAAAAGCACGTTTTAAAAAAAAACGTGCTTTTCAAAATGATAAACTAGTGCATTATAATTTTATGAAACGAATGGATTTGAATGAATTTTGATTGCGAGTTTGAATTATGTAAACTCCTGCATTTAATTGGTCAATATTTATTTGACTTTCTTGCTCTGTTGGTATTACAGATTTTATCAATTGACCACTTAGATTGTAAATTGCTATTTCATCAGGAATAAATTCTGACCTAATATTTATAATGCTTGAAGTTGGATTGGGATAAACTATTGTTTTTTCTTCCTCGTAAGATACTAATGATAAGTTGGTTCCGATTTGAATGTCATCAAAATAGTAGTTTTCACCCGTTCCATTTTGACCAAAATTAAAAAACACCACTACTCTCTGGTAGTTATTTGCATTTGCAATACCCGGGAAATTAAAAGTAAGTTCTTCCCATTGATTGGCAACGGTATTTACCACATCAACTTCTACATTGATTGCAGGATTAGCTAAGTTTTCTAATTTAAGTTTTACAACAATACCAGATTGAGGGGCCCAAGTTTTGATTTTAATTGATTCTGAAGAACTAAAATCAATAGGTTGAGATAATTCAATAAATGAACCTGCCCAAATTTCAGAACCTGCATTTTTGTTTAATCTTGCTACGTTACCGGAGGTGTTGATTCCACTAGCATCCGGATTAGCAATTTTTTGAGTTGTTGCACCTCCAAAGTTTGTAAAGTTATACGTTAGCGTTGTGGATTCAAAATCAAGAGGTAAGGTTACCCCTTCTACAACACTTTCTACAGTTTGAATATCATCAAAATAGTACGAATTACCATTTCCTGAAACGCCAAAATTGAAAAAGATAACTACCCTCTGGTAATTGTTTGCGTTTACAATTCCCGGGAATGTAAAGGTAAGCTCTTCCCAAGCACCCGAAACAGTATTGACTACATCAACCTCGGTGCTTATATTTGGATTGGCTAAATTTTCTAACTTTAATTTTACGGTTATTCCCGATTGAGGAGACCAAGTTTTTACTTTAATGACTTGTGAATTTGAAAAATCAATTGGACTCACTAATTCAATAAAAGAACCTGCCCAAACCTCAGCTCCTGTATTTTTGGTTAATCGGGCAACATTTTCAGATGTGTTGATTCCCGACATATCCGGATTGGCAATTTTTTCTGCTACAGCTCCACCAAAATCAGTGAATGAATAAGTTAAAGTAGATGATTCAAAAGTCAATGGAAGAGTAACCCCTTCAATTTGATTCGTTACCGTTTGAATTGAATCAAAATAATAGGAGTTTCCATTTCCTGATACACCAAAATTGAAGAAAACAACTACTCTCTGGTAATTGTTTGCATTTACAATTCCCGGAAAATTAAAAGTAAGTTCTTCCCAAGCTCCTGCAACTGTGTTAACCACATCAACTTCAGTATTTATTGCCGGATTCGCCAAGTTTTCTAATTTCAATTTTACAGTAATTCCGGATTGTGGAGACCAAGTTTTTATTTTAATACTTTGCGAAGAACTAAAGTCTATAGGTGTACCTAATTCTATAAATGAACCTGCCCAAACTTCGGCACCTACATTTTTGGTTAGCTGTGCAACATTGGCAGATGTGTTAATTCCACTCATATCCGGATTGGCAATTTTAGTAGTAACTGCACCTCCAAAATCTGTAAAAGAATAAGTTAAAGTAGATGACTCGAAATCTAAAGGAAGAGTTGGAAGTAAAGGATTGATAACCGGTGGTCCAAACACAATATTGTCGATAAAACAAATATTGTCTGAAGTTCTTCCGTTTTGGAAGTCGGGAAAAATAATTATTTGATCGTTGGTTTCGCCAATTTTACTGGAAAAATCAAATACCAGTTCTTCCCATTGATTGACAAGGGTATTTGCAACTTTTATTTCTCCCGTAGAAGCATTCGTTGAAGTGGCAAATTTGATTCCCACATCGCTAATGACAGATTTCCAAACCATGATCCTAACAGTAGCATTGGCCGCAGTTAGTGTGAAGGTACCGATACCGGCTCCATGAGAACTTTCAAAACCGGCAAATGGTTGTCCCGATTGTAAAGCCGTAAACTTGGCCACTGTAGCAGAGGTATTTGCTCCACTTGGGTCTGGATTGGGTAGGATCTCGACAGCAGGATTACTGCCATTTTCAAAAGTGGTCCATGTCCAAGTTGACCCGGGCTCTCCATTTTCAAAAGTTATGGGAGCATTTTGGCTAATTGAAATTGTAGATATCAAGAGTATCCACAGTAAAGTAATTTTTTTCATAGAAAAGAGTTTTTTATGTTAGTTTATCGTTTTGTAAAATTATCCATAAAAAATTCGGTAAAAACATAATTTATTTATATAAAAACTATACATAATTTATTTTTTTTATTAAATATTGATAATCCTTGCAATTGTTATGCTTTTAGGATTGATTTTTAACAGTTACATGAAACAATAGCTCATTACAACGTTTGAAGTTGAGGTGATGTATAGGTGTTTTTGTGTATTTAGTAGATTTTTGTAAAGTTTTTTATTGAGAAAATGTGTTGAATTGATGTTTATGTTGCTTGAAATGAAATGCTAAAATTGTTTTTACAAGGTTTTCAATTTTGTATCTTTGAAATATTAAAAAGTAGATGTTTATGAAAACTACAATCCAAATACAAAATTTAAAATGTGGCGGTTGTGTTTCTACCATAAAAAACAGGATTTCCGATCTCAACGGAGTACATTCAGTTGAAGTAAATCTAGAAAGAAGTACTGTATTTATTGAACATGAAGAGCAATTGAAAGATCAAGAAATTAAAAAGGTACTACAAAAGTTAGGTTATCCGGAAGTGGGAGAAAATAATTCTTTGGGAGAAAAAGCGAAGTCATTTGTAAGTTGTGCAATTGGAAAATTGAGCTAAATTTTACGGTTGTATTTTAAAATAGCAAATGCAATACAAAATTGGGCTGCTAGGTAGGTACTCATAATCCAAAATGAACTCATAGGTATTAGTGAGTGGAATTTAGTGACAGCTAATACGCTATCTGAAATAACAAATAGTGAAGCTCCAATTAATACCCAATAATTACTGGGTTTTCCCCATTGAAAATAAGCTTTAATGCTCCAAAACAGCATTAAGGAAATAACAATTGCATAAATTGTTACAGGAATCTTCATTTCATGTAGTGTTTCCCATAAAATCGAAAGCACAACTAAAAGATAAACAACAACAAGTGGAATAAATTTTAGGTGCGATTTATTTTCATTGTGAATTGTTTGTTTTTGAAAAAGATAAATATAGAGTAGATGTGCTATTAAAAATGAAACCAATCCTGATATAAAGAATAGAGAATGTTGATCTGCAAACATCAATAAAACGTCACCAATCCAAGAGCAAAATAAGGCGAAGAGAAGTGTTTTCTGTGTTTTAAATGGTTCGCTTACAGATACAATACTAATTAGAATAGGGATTAACAAAGGTTTTAACCACCAAGCCATATCTTCTTTGCCGCCAATTAATAATAGCAGATATAGAGAACAAAATACAATATAGCTTTGTGTGTATTTCTTAATTTTCATTAGGATTTTAAAGGTGTAGATGTTTGGAATTCATAATTCGAAAAGTAATACGACATGAAAAACGAAAATAGGAAGTACAATCCCAAAATATAATTTCCTATTTCAAAATGCTGACTAAAACCAAACCAATCACCGTAAAAATATAAAATCCCAAAACCAAAAATGGCCCTAAACAGTTCAAAAAAGTAGGCATTTGGGTTAGTATCCATTAATTCGGTTAAGCTATAAATGGTAACAAAAACAAAAAAACCATAAATAAAAATAGTTGGTAAACCAATTAATGCCACATTAGCAAAGAGGTAGCTTACAAAACCAAGCGTTACGAAAAGTTGAAATATAGAATAGTAAGTTAATAAGTTGGTGTGATTTGGTTGGTATTTATCAAAAGCATACACATCTTCAATTTTATGAACCGGATATTTTTCTTCAAAACCCTCAGGCCTCCAACCGGTTGGCATAAACCAAATTCTAAATTTGTCTTTCCAATTTTCGGCACGCCATGCATCTTTGATTAGCAACCATAAATGCTGAAAATTAATTTTTATGGGATTCCAGGTTTGAGCAGGTCTTGTAATCCCAAAAACGGCGGGAACTTCTTCTAATTCTTCTTGAAAAGTGCCAAACCACTTGTCCCAAAAAATAAAAATTTGTCCGTGATTTTTATCTAAATATTCTTTGTTTATAGCATGATGCACGCGATGATGAGATGGCGTAACAATGATTTTTTCCAAAATTCCCATTTTGCCAATGTGTTTGGTATGGTACCAAAATTGTAAAAACAAATGCAAAGGCAAAACAATAGCAATTACGGTTGCCGGAACGCCTAAAAAGGCTGCCGGTAGTAATAAAAAAGTAAATAAATTAACAAAAGAAGAAATAGATTGTCGTAAAGCACATGCCAAATTGAATTCTTCGCTACTGTGATGAATAGCATGTTTGTTCCAAAAAATATTAATTTGATGCGACCAACGATGCGTCCAATAGCCATAAAAATCAATCACAAAAAAGGCTATAATATAGGTAAGAATTGTATTTTCGATGGTAAACAGGGCTACTTTACTTACCATCCATTCGTAGGTCAAAATCGAAACACTAACGCCCAAAACATCTTTTACAGCATTGGTAATTCCTGAACTTAAACTGGAAACTGTGTCCATCAAAGGAGCGGTATCGTTTCCACGAAAATACCCATACGCTTTTTCAATTACAATAAGTAAGAGAAATGCCGGCATAGCGATAATGAGAATTTTTCCGTATTGTTCCATTTAAATAATTTCGGCACTTAATCCGGCTTCCAGTAATTGGGTACACTGTGGTTTTAATTCGTCAAAAGGTCCGGTCTTAACCGTACATTTTCCTTTGTAATGAACCAAAATGGCACATTGTTCAGCTTGTTCGCTAGTATGTTGACAAACGCGAATAAGTGTGTCAATTACATGATCAAAAGTGTTCACATCGTCATTAAAAAGCACAATTTCGTTGTTGATGGCAACGACTTCTTCGACTAAAACTTCTTCTTGAATTTTTTCTATCGTACTCATATGTAATTTATAGTTTTTTCTGGATTTTTAGATTGTTCGATTTTTAGCTTGTTCGAATAATCTGATAATCCAGTAATCTGACAATCTAATAATCCAACTATCCCAACCTGTATTTCAAACTCACCCAATTATTTCGTTCTAACGTTTTCTCTAATTTCAATCCTAACTTTTGACAACATTCGTCTATTGCCGAAATATCTTCTTGGTAAAAACCACTCAAAAATAATAAACCATTTTGATTTAAACAATTCACATAGCGATGCATATCGTTTAAAAGTATATTTCTATTGATATTGGCAATAATTACGTCGTATTTTTGGTCAACTAACAACGAGGCATCACCTTCGTAAACGCTAATGTGTTGGCAATTATTTCGTTCGGCATTTTCAATCGAATTCAAATAGCACCAATTATCAATATCAATGGCATCAATGAGCTTGGCTCCTTTCATTTCGGCTAAAATGGCCAAAATGGCGGTTCCGCAACCCATGTCCAATGTTTTTTTATCAACCAAATCGGTTTCCAACAAATGTTGAATCACCATGTGTGTAGTTTCATGATGACCCGTTCCGAAACTCATTTTGGGCTCAATGATGATGTCAAATTCAGCATCAGTCTTAGGATGAAAGGGAGCACGAACATGACAGGTTCCATCCACATCAATAGGTTCAAAGTTTTTTTCCCATTCTTCATTCCAATTGACTTGTTCAATTTCTTCCACATGGTACGAAATTTCAAACTCGGGAGATGTCAAAATATAAATATCATCTAATATGTCTGCTGTCCAAAGTTCTTTTTGAATGTAAGCCGATACGCCCAATTCGGTTTCAATAAAACTTTCAAAGGGTTTTTCGCCTAATTCGGCAACCAAAATTTCGCACCCTAGTTCTTTCGGTTCAACTGTAAAGTGATAACCTAAATATAAATTTGACATGATTAAATTTTTTGGACAAAGATAACAATGCAATTTCATTCCTTTTACATTCCAAAAATTAAATTACTTTTGCCCAACAAACACAACTACCGAAATGAAAACAAAACGTATACTTTTTTTTGTACTCATATCCTCATTGTCTTTTGCTCAAGATATTAAATTCAGTACAAAAGATAACGATTTAAAATTAGCCACTTTACCCTATTATAATTATGGTAGAGGCTTAGGATTGACCTCTCCGGATAGTATTTTTCAGTTAAACATAAGATTCAGAATGCAAAATCGTATGGGATTTCTAAAAAATGAAGATCAAGAAGAAGCTTTTGAAGGTCAAGTTAGACGATTGCGTTTGCGATTTGACGGTTATGTGGGAAATCCAAAGTTTTTATATGCCATTCAATTGTCTTTTGCTCCGGGCGATGTAGGTGAAATTGAAGCCGGAGAAAACATCAACATCATTCGTGATGCAGTTGTGTTTTACCGACCAAACAAACATTGGAGTTTTGCTTTTGGTCAAACCAAATTACCGGGAAACAGACAACGGGTGAATTCATCGGGTGCACTTCAAATGACAGATAGAACCATAAACAATGCCCGTTTTAACATTGATCGTGATTTTGGATTTCAAGCTTATTTTTTAAATGAGAAGAAAGAAAAATTTTCTTATAATTTGAAGTCTGCGGTTAGTACAGGAAATGGTAGAAATGTTACCAAAAGCCCTGACAATGGTTTTGCCTTAACCGGTAGAATGGAATTATTTCCATTGGGTTCATTTTCTAAAGACGGAACCAATTTTGAAGGCGATATTGCCAGAGAACAAAAACCAAAGTTGTTATTGGCCGGAACGTTTCACAGAAATGTAAAAGCAAGACAAACGCAAGGGCAATTAGGAGTTGATTTGTTCGAAAAAAGAAATATGGAATCCATTTTACTGGATGCCATGGTTAAATACAATGGTTGGGCGTTCATGAGTTCCTACATGAATCGTACCTCTGATAATCCTTTAACTTTTAACCTTACAGACCCAAACGTTTTTAATTTTGTTTATGTGGGTGAGGGTTTTGACTACCAATTGAGTTATCTGTTTCCAACCAACTATGAAGTAATAGGTCGTTTTTCTACTCAAAAAGTAAATAAAGATATTCAAGCTTTTACACCCAATACTAAACAGTACAGTTTAGGGGTAACCAAATATTTTTGGGAGCATGCTTTTAAAATTCAATCGGAATTTACACTTGATGATTTAACCTATTTTGACGGAAGTAGTAAAACCAATTGGTACATTCGTTTTCAAGTTGAAATCGGAATTTAATTCCCATTCACAAAAATTAATTGCCTAAAATTATTTAAAATTTAACCGGAAAACCGTTTCTCACTTTCCGAGAATATCCCTATTTTTGCCCATGCAACACAACGTACTTATTTTAGATTTTGGTTCGCAATACACACAACTTATTGCGAGAAGAGTTCGAGAATTAAATATATTCTGCGAAATTTTTCCTTACAATCACGTTCCGGAAGATTTATCTTCTTTTAAAGCAGTGATTCTTTCCGGTAGTCCTTTTTCGGTTCGAGCAGATGATGCTCCTCATCCCGATTTATCACAAATTAGAGGCAAAATGCCTTTACTGGCTGTTTGTTACGGTGCTCAATATTTGGCCCATTTTAGCGGGGGCGAAGTAGCTCCATCCAACATTCGTGAATACGGAAGAGCCAATTTAAGTTTTGTAGATGACCACGACCCGTTTTTTGAAGAAGTAGCTCTAAATAGTCAGGTTTGGATGAGCCATAGCGATACGATTAAAAAATTACCCACCAATGCAGTTCGATTGGCTAGTACTAAAGATGTGGAAAATGCGGCTTATCGAATTGATGGAGAAAAAACATACGCTATTCAATTCCATCCGGAAGTCTATCATTCCACCGATGGAAAACAAATGTTGGAAAATTTTTTGGTGCGAATTGCCGAAGTACCGCAAAATTTTACGCCTAATGCTTTTGTAGATGAAATAGTAGCCGAATTAAAAGAAAAGATTAAAGGTGACAAAGTCGTTTTAGGACTTTCAGGTGGAGTAGATTCTACCGTTGCCGCAGTTTTATTGCACAAAGCAATTGGGAAAAATTTATACTGTATTTTTGTGAATAATGGTTTATTGCGTAAGAATGAATTCCAAAATGTATTAGACCAATACAAAGGAATGGGATTGAATGTGAAAGGGGTTGATGCATCTGATCGATTTTTAGACCAGTTAGCCGGAATTGAAGAGCCGGAAGCCAAACGTAAAACCATTGGTCGCGTATTTATTGAAGTTTTTGACGATGAAGCACATCAAATTGAAGACGTGAAATGGTTGGCTCAAGGCACTATTTATCCCGATGTAATTGAATCGGTTTCGGTGAAAGGCCCTTCAGCAACCATAAAATCACATCATAATGTGGGTGGTTTACCGGATTTTATGAAATTAAAAATTGTAGAGCCCCTTCGAATGTTGTTCAAAGATGAAGTGAGAAGAGTAGGAGCTACCTTAGGCATTGATCCGGAATTATTAGGCAGACATCCTTTCCCTGGACCCGGTTTATCCATTCGAATATTAGGTGATATAACTAAAGAAAAAGTTCGTATATTGCAAGAAGTTGATGCGATATTCATTGAAGGATTAAAATCACACGGTTTATACAATCAGGTTTGGCAGGCCGGTGCTATTTTGCTACCTGTAAATAGCGTAGGGGTAATGGGGGATGAGCGTACCTATGAAAAAGTAGTTGCGTTAAGAGCCGTTGAATCTACTGACGGGATGACCGCTGATTGGGTGCATTTACCCTATGATTTTTTGATGAAAATTTCCAATGAAATCATTAACAAGGTAAAAGGAGTGAACCGAGTGGTTTATTACATCAGTTCAAAACCTCCTGCAACCATTGAATGGGAATAAATAAACATACATAAAAAATGAAGAAGTTACTGTTTGGAGCAATTTTTGGATTGCTATGCCCCCAAATCACTTTTTCACAAACCGTAGTAAAACCCGGAATGGATGCCGTAAAACATACGGTATCTGCCGGTGAAACGGTATTAGATATTTCGAAGAAATATACTGTAGACCCTGCCGAAATTTACAGAGCCAATCGTTTCGCCATAGATGGCGTAAAGGAAGGAATGGTTTTGGAATTTTATGTACCACAGAAATCTCCCGAAATTCAATTACCAACAGAGCAGTATGCTGTAAATACAAAGGGAAATTTAAATGAAACTTCAACTCCGAAAATTGAAAAAGTTGAAACCAATACAGTTCCGGCTAAAGTTCAAAATAGAGGGACACATAAAGTATTGCCCGGTGAAACTCTTTATGGATTATCAAAAAAATATAACATCACCGTTGATGAATTAAAAAATGCTAATGCCATTTTGATGAAAAATAATCTTCAAGCCGGTCAAGTTTTGAAAATTCCGGATGGCATAGTTAT
>JANJWE010000290.1 GCA_024709705.1 Flavobacterium sp.
CTATCCGGGTGACGAGCGCTACGCGCGCCCCGACGTGCTGCGCTACGACGCGCGCAGCGACGATAAAAACCGAGGGAACGGACAGACATCATGAGACTGGGACTGGTCATCGACCTCGACGTGTGCGTGGGCTGTCATGCAACTTTTTACACTTATGTGGTAGATGCTTTAGTACGACGAAATTTTCAGTTTAACGGAGAAGATACTCTTGAATTTCAAGGTGAAATGAGTCAAGTTCAGGCCATTCAAAATGCAGCTAATGCCCGTGTATACGGTTTTCAGGCTGGAATTAATATCGATTTGTTACCTACATTACAATGGAAATCCAATTTGAATTGGACCAAAGGTGAAGAAGAATTAGATAATGGAGAAAGGGCTCCTTTGAGACATGCCGCTCCTTTTTTTGCTGACACCCGACTCACACTGAAAAGCAAACATTGGACACACGAATTGGTTACTTTTTTCAATTCAAAAATAAAGTTTAAAGATTTGGCCCCTTCAGAAATTGAAAAAGAATATCTCTACACTACCGATTCAAATGGAAATCCTTATGTTCCATCTTGGTATACCCTGAATTATAAATCGGTTTTCAAACTCAATTCGTCATGGACTTTTTCCGGTGGGATTGAAAACATTACAGACATAAGATACCGGCCCTATTCCTCCGGAATTACGGCTCCGGGAAGAAATTTTATTTTAGCTGTGAAAACTTCTTTTTAAAAAGAAAGCCTATCTCTGATAGGCTTTATTTTTTTACTTTAAAAGATTTCTATTTCTTACTCCATTCAGCAATGCTGTCTTTATTCATTTTTACATAATCAGCATTTCCGGCTTTTTCAGCTGCTTCTAAAGAGATTTTGGCTGTTTCTATAGCTCCGGCTTTATCTCCATTTTTGGCTTGAATTAAGGATTTTAAACGATTGTACCAAAACGGGGTTCCCTTTGCTGCAGTCATTTCTACAGCCTTGTTAACATACTCTAAAGCTTTAGCCATATCTCCATTAGATTGATAAAAATACTGAGCAGACGAAAAATAATCTCCCGCAGATGGTCCGGCCAAAGCCTTTTCAATACTAGCCATAGCTAACTTTTTGGTAGGAACTTCAATTTTTACAGCAGCTAGTGTTTTTTCCCATGAAAATTCTAAATGAAAAAAATCATTGTCTACGTTATTTAGGGATATAGTAAATGTCTCAACCGCTCTGTTTAAAACTTCAGGTTTTACAGAAACACGTGCTGCAACTTTTGCCTCATCAAATTTTTCTGGTGTTCCCCAGTTCTCTGTGTCGGTATAAAAAATTACTTCCCAATTATCTGCTTTTGGGGTTACAAATAAAGCATACTTTCCTTTTTTTAGCGTTTTACCATCCACCACTACATCATCGCTAAATGTAATCATTGAATTCTGATTGGCACCGGTTCTCCACATTTTACCAAAAGGAACCAAATCACCAAATACTTTTCGACCTTTAGCACTGGGTCTACTGTAATCAATCTCAATTTCGGTCAATCCTACAGTTTGTTCAAAATTAGCTCTTGGACTAGCGGCAGGTGTTTTTACTTGAGCTTGAACAAAAGTCAGGCCCGATACTAAAAATAAAGCAATAAAAATTTTTTTCATAGTTGAATTCGTTTTGTTTATTTTCCAAAATTACATTTTCAAGTCGGGAATAACTGTTAAAAAAAATATAAATACATTTTATTTTGTTTAACTTTAATAAACAAATATTAAACAATTTTATACCTTTACCAAAAAAAAATGAAAATATATACTTTACACACAAAACAAAACCTACCTATTTCCCTTGATGAGGCTTGGTCATTTTTATCTGATCCCAGAAATTTAAAAACGATTACACCTGATTATATGGGTTTTAATATCCTATCAGGTGCTGACCGTGAAATGTATCCCGGCCAAATCATACAATATATTGTGACCCCTGTTCTAGGAATTCCAACCAAATGGGTTACTGAAATTACGCATGTTGTAGACAGAAAATACTTTGTAGACGAACAACGATTCGGTCCCTATGCACTTTGGCATCACAAACATTTTTTAAAGGAAATTCCGGGTGGTGTAGAAATGGAAGATATTGTAGATTATAAAATTCCGCTGGGAATTTTAGGTCAAATGGTGCATCCCATCTTGGTAAAACCAAAGCTAAAAGAAATATTTGACTACCGTCAAAAAAAATTAATTGAACTTTTTGGAGAATATAAAGGATAAACGATGAAAAATATTTTATTAATTGGCGGTTCATATGGAATTGGAAAAGCTATTGCTCAATTGATGCAATTTGATTGCAACATTTATATCGCCGCACGAACCAATGAACAAATTTCGGATTTAAGAGTAAATTACATTCCATTTGATGCTTCAACTGATGTATTGGATAACGCACAACTACCGGCAGTAATTGATGGTTTAGTGTTTTGTCCGGGAAGCATCAATTTACGCCCTTTTAAAGGCATAAAACCCGAGACTTTTGAAAGTGATTTGCAAGTTAACTTTGTTAATATGGTAAAAGTTATTCAAACT
Source organism: Flavobacterium sp. (assembly GCA_024709705.1). Taxonomy (GTDB): domain Bacteria; phylum Bacteroidota; class Bacteroidia; order Flavobacteriales; family Flavobacteriaceae; genus Flavobacterium. The sequence continues at coordinate 2,540 of JANJWE010000290.1, forward strand.
GTTTTACCTCAATTAACTGCCTCTGAACAAGCAAGTATTGTGTTGTTCAGTAGTGTTGCGGCGAGTATGGGAATGCCTTTTCACACCAGTGTTGCCGCTGCAAAAGGTGCCATTGAAGGATTTGCTAAAGCTTTAGCAGCTGAATATGCTCCCAAAATTCGCGTAAATGTAATTGCACCTTCTTTGACGGATACTCCATTAGCAGATAAATTCTTGAATAATGAGGTAAAAAAAGAAAAATCGGCAGAAAGACATCCTTTAAAACGCTTCGGTCAACCGGAAGACTTGGCTCAAATGGCCGAGTTTTTATTAAGTAACAAAAGTACTTGGATTACCGGACAAATTTTTCACGTAGATGGCGGAATGTCCACTTTACTTGTAAATGGTTAACTTTGAACTATTATCCATTACCATTAACCCTTTACCCAACTTATGACTATTTTCTGGTTTCGAAGAGATTTACGTTTAGATGACAATGTTGGCTTGTTTCATGCTTTAAATAGTGGTGAAGAAGTATTGCCCATTTTCATTTTTGACGAAGCTATTTTATCACAACTTCCAAAAGATGATGCTCGCGTTACCTTTATTCACGAACGCCTGACCATTATTCAAGATCAACTAAAGGAAATCGGAAAGTCGTTAGCCGTTTTTCACGGGAAACCCCTTGACATTTTTGAAAAATTAATTCGTGATCAAAAAATAAATGCGGTTTATACAAATCACGATTACGAACCCTATGCCCGAAAAAGGGATAAAGAAGTGTATCAACTTTTCAAAGAACATAATATTGAGTTTAAAACCAGTAAAGA
>JANJWE010000299.1 GCA_024709705.1 Flavobacterium sp.
ATTTTGAGATCAATCATCCAAATTTTAAAGCCTTTTCATCGGTACAAGAAGTGCTTACACTTTTGTAATATGAAACTCCCGATTACTTTTCATCCCATTTATAAACATCCGTTGCCGGAAGGTCATCGGTTTCCGATGATCAAATATGAATTGTTACCTCAACAATTACTTTACGAGGGAACGGCAGAACATGATGCTTTTTTTGAACCGGAAGTTGCTAATCTGGAAACCGTTTTAAATGTTCACAAACGTTCGTATGTGAATGAGTTGTTGGAATTAACTTTAGACCCTAGATCGGCTCGAAAAATTGGGTTTCCCTTATCGGCTGAGTTGGTTGAACGAGAACTTCGTATTGCGAACGGAACTATTATGGGAACACAAAAAGCTTTTGAAACCGGAATTGCGTTCAACATTGCCGGCGGAACGCATCATGCTTATTCAGACAGGGGTGAAGCATTTTGTTTGTTGAATGATCAGGCTATTGCGGCTCAATTTCTTTTGAATCAAAACTTGGCAAAAAAAATTTTAATAGTCGATTTAGATGTACATCAAGGAAACGGAACAGCAGAGATTTTTCAAAAAAATCCTTCCGTTTTTACTTTTTCCATGCATGGAAAATCAAATTATCCGTTTAAAAAAGAAGTTTCAGATTTAGATATTGCTTTGATGGATGGTACGAATGATGAAACCTACTTAAAAATTTTAGCTGAAACTTTACCACAATTGATTGAACAACAAAAACCTGATTTTATCTTTTATCTTGCCGGTGTTGACATTTTAGCAACAGATAAATTGGGAAAATTATCCTGCACGATTGAAGGCTGTAAAAAAAGAGATGAAATGGTTTTTGAACAGTGTTTAAAACATCAAATTCCGGTTCAAGTGAGTATGGGTGGCGGTTATTCACCGGAAATCAAAACGATTGTTGAAGCCCATGCTAATACGTTTCGAATAGCTAAAGATTTATTTAGTTGAAATAAGTCCAATTAATACCGTCGCTAATAACGATTAAACTTCTATTATTTCCTTCATACATATAAACATCTGTGCTTCCAGTTGTTGAGTTTTTTGGAAATAGCAAACCTCCTGATGAAGTTAAACGTGCGGTAAAAGTGTTTTGAATATTTCGCAAAACATAAACTCTTCCTGGGAAATTTGCAGCATTAGGCAATCTAAATTCTTGATTAGTTGCCATCGGACGAACAGAAATATATACTCCATCATCAATTAAAGTTGGAGAAGCACTACCTACTAATGTAACTGTTTTTAAAGATAAATTCCCATTAATATCCAAAGTACTTAACGGGTTAGAGGTATTGATTCCAACTTGCCCAAAAGCAAAAATTGAAAAACAACAAAAAAGCAATAAAATAATTCTCGATTGGCTCATATTCATTTGATTATAAATCTAAATTAAACAAACTTTTTGAAATAAATCTATGAAATGCATGACTTACCGGTTGCGAAAACGTTTTCGTGTTGAAAAGTTTTTCTAAATCAAGGGATTAAATTAAATTTCCCACAAAAAAAACGATACTTTTTTAGGGTATCGCTTTTATTAAAATTTGCAATTGAATCAACAGGCATGAAGCAATGATATAATATCATTTCCATATCGCATAACTTTTTGTTCTCCAAAACCTTTAATCTTTTTCAAATCATCCAATGTGTCGGGCTTTAATTTAGCAATAGTCATGAGTTCTGAGTTGTGACAAATCATATATTGCGGCAAACCTAACTTGGTAGACTTTTCACTTCTCCAATGCTTTAAAGAATTTAAGGTATGTCGTTCAGACTCGCTCAACTCATCATAATTTAATACAGACATTTTATCAGACTCGACGGTCTCCCTAGGTTTGTCATTCTTGGATATGTAGAATACCAAAACCGACCAATAATCAATCATTCCGGTTATAAAATGAGTGGCTGTTTTAATTACTTCAACATGGTTTAAAAATGTATTTAGCACCTCTTGATCATTCTGTAAATGCTCCCCACTTACACGAACTCTAAAATGTTTCAGTTTCATAATCTTACTTTTTAAAATTATTTCCCCAAAATCATAATATCACTCACCGTGACTTCTGTTATATACCTTTTATTTCCATCTTTATCATCATAACTTCTCGTAGATAGTTTACCTTCAATAGCAATCTCTTTCCCTTTGGTGACAGATTTTTCAATGATTTCAGCATTTTTATCCCAAGCAACAATGCGATGCCATTCGGTTTGTTCTACTTTTTCACCTTTTTTGTTGGTATAGGTTTCGTTTGTAGCAATGCTAAAATTAGCTACTTTTCCTCCTTCAAAAGTTCTTACTTCTGGGTCATTTCCAACATGACCGATTAACTGTACTCTGTTTTTCATAGTGTTCATGGCTTATAAAATTTACTTATTACTATTGATATTTGATATTGATTTTTTGTTATTGAAATTACTTCTTAGTTCATCAAAAGCAATTCACTGATTACCACTTCAGTTACATAGCGTTTGTTACCTTCTTTATCATCATAACTTCTGGAAGTCAATTTTCCGGTTAATCCGATTTTTTTTCCTTTGTCAACAAATTTTTCGATAATTTCGGCAGTTTTGCCCCAAGCAACTACCTGATGCCATTGGGTTTGCTCTTTTTCATCTCCGCTTTTGTTAATGAAAACTTCTTTTGTTGCCAATGATAAAGAAGCTACTTTTTTTCCTCCTTCTAAATCTCTGATAATGGGATCGTTTCCTACGTGTCCGATTAATTGTACTTTGTTTTTTAATGCATTCATGGCGTGTAAAATTTTAAATGGTTGATAAAATACGTTTTGTCGTTGTTTGTTTCCGACGAGGCAAAGATTTAATAGTTTGCAAATAGTATTCGGTATAAAATCATTTACTTTCGGTTGTAAATATTTGTAAACGTTTGTAAACGGAAAATATTTTTTGTATCTTGCAGAAAAACAAAATTATATGCACGAAGCGATAAAGAAAATTGAATTGCGAAACTTACAGATTGAAGATTATAAAGAATTAAAAAATTCGATGATGGAAGCCTATAGCGAACTCGAAAATTCGTATTGGAAAGAACATCATATCGAAAAATTACTAACCATTTTCCCCGAAGGACAATTGGTGGTTTTGGTAGATGGCAAAGTGGTTGGCTCTGCCCTATCTTTAATTATTGATTACCGAAAAGTAATTGCCAATCATACTTATGCCCAAATTACAGGAAATTACACTTTTGATACCCACAATCAATCAGGAGAAGTATTGTATGGAATTGATGTTTTCATACATCCCAAATACAGAGGCTTACGTCTAGGCAGAAGGCTG
>JANJWE010000028.1 GCA_024709705.1 Flavobacterium sp.
ACACCATTTGGCGATATAGTTGGTATACCAATTGTTATTCACGTTATTTTCATACTCATTTGGACCCGTAACCCCTAAAATCACATACTGATTACGGTAAGTAGAGTAGGTGGCTCTTTGGTGCCAAAAACGAGCAATTCCGATTAACACTTCCAGACCTTTTTCGGGAATGTAGCTATAATCTCCGGTGAAACGGTAATAGTTAAAAATAGCAAAAGCGATGGCTCCGTTTCGGTGAATTTCTTCAAACGTAATTTCCCATTCGTTATGACATTCTTCGCCGTTCATGGTTACCATCGGATACAAAGCTGCACCGTTTTTGAAGCCTAGTTTTCCCGCATTTTCTATCGCTTTATCCAATTGATTGTAACGATAGGTCAATAAATTTCGGGCAACTTGCTGGTCTTTGGTTGCCATGTAAAACGGAATGCAATAGGCTTCGGTATCCCAATAGGTTGAACCGCCGTATTTTTCTCCTGTAAATCCTTTCGGACCAATATTCAAACGAGAATCTTTTCCTAAATAGGTTTGGTTTAATTGGAAGATATTGAAACGAATTCCTTGTTGAGCTTTCACATCGCCATCGATGGTTATATCGCTCATTTCCCAAATTTTTGCCCAAGCTTGAACTTGATTAGCTAGTAATTGGTCATAACCAATAGAAACGGCTTTTGAAACTACATTTTTAGCCGCTTCTTCTGTATTTTCATGGTTCATCGAAACGGTGTAACCACCTATTTTTTGAATGGTAGCCGATTGATTTTGGGAAACGGCAACTTCATACGAAAATTCAATCTTATCATGTGAAGCGACAACATTCGATGGAGAAACATTTACATTTTTTCCATCCATCAAAATCGTATTGTGCATGAATGTAGTTGCGGTAAAATGCGTTTTGAACGTTCTTGCCGTAACAAAAGCTTCATTTGCATTGTTTTTTACGTGTAATGGTTCCCAAAATTTTTCTTCCCAGTTGGCATCTTCGTTGTGAACACCCGCATCAAGATAAGGCTTGAAAACAATCTTAGCATCCTGATTCAAAGGGGTAACTTGATAATTTATTACACCCACTTCATCCAAATCCAATGAAAGAAAACGACGCACTTGCACTTCTATTTCTATCCCGTTTTGAAGCTTTGCGATAAATGAACGATGGTACCAACCTTCTTTCATATTCAATTCTCTGCGGAAATTTTTCACTGCTGCACAATTGGCCAAATCCAAATTTTCACCGTTGATTTCGATGTTAATGCCAATCCAATTAGGGGCATTCAATACTTTGGCAAAATATTCGGGATAACCGTTTTTCCACCAACCCACTTTGGTTTTATCAGGATAATAAATTCCGGCAATATAACTTCCTTGGAAAGTTTTTCCGGAATACTTTTCTTCAAAATTCGCACGTTGTCCCATCGCACCGTTTCCAATGCTGAACAAACTTTCGGAAGACTTAACCAGGTCTTGCTCAAATCCTTCTTCAATAATCGACCAGTTATCTGGTATGATATAATCTTGGTTCATTAATTTTTTGGTTTAAAAAGTTTAGCTTACGCTCTGTTCGACTTCGTCTCGAGTCAAGTTTCAAGTTTTTTTGATAATTTTAAAATCCCGAAAACTTTAATTTTTTACTATTTATTTATTAGGTTTTGTATAAAATTCAAATCAATGTGCGTAAAATCAGGGAATACGAATTGAGCTTCATGCAAAATAGATTCTTCTCCAATTCCTACACTCGTCATTCCGGCGATGTTTGCAGCCTGAATTCCGGCAACAGAGTCTTCAAAAACGATACATTTTTCGTTTGAAAAATTCACTTTTTTGGCTCCTTGAATAAAAACTTCCGGGTCAGGTTTGGCATTTGACACATCGTTTCCATCCACAATGGCATCAAAATAATCAATGATTTTGGCTTTTTCTAAAATAGGTTTTGCGTTTTTACTGGCAGAACCTAAAACGATTTTTTGGTTGTTTTCTTTCAGATAGATGAGAACCGGTAAAACGCCAGGCAAGATTTCACTTTCGTCCATATCTACTAAATAGGAAAGATAGTCTTCGTTTTTTTGAACGAGCCATTTGTTTTTGTCTTCTTGCGAAGCTTCTATATTTCCTAAGGCTAAAATGAGGTCGAGTGATCGAACCCGACTTACTCCTTTGAGTTCTTCATTGTGTTCGGGCGTAAATTCGATACCCAATTGGTGAGCAATTTTTTGCCAGGCTAAGAAATGATACTTAGCCGTGTCAACGATTACACCATCGAGGTCGAATATGAAACATTTTTGATTCATTAGCTTTGTACTACATCATCCACATCTTGTACTTTGTAAACTAATATGGCAGCAATTAAAAAACTGACACCGCTAGTTACTAAAGCAAAAATAGCATGATCATTATATAAATATTTAACAAGTAATCCTCCAATGAGGGCATTAATAATCTGTGGAATTACGATAAAGAAATTGAAAATCCCCATGTAAACTCCCATTTTTTTAGGGTGAATAGAACCTGCTAAAATAGCATAAGGCATAGCCAAAATACTTGCCCAAGCTACTCCAACACACACCATTGAAAAGATTAAGGATTCTTTATTAGGCATGAAGTACATGGAAATCAAACCAATTCCTCCAATGATTAAAGAAATAGCATGCGTTTTTTTTCTACCGACTTGTTTAGCAATGTATGGAAGCGTAAAAGCAAATATCATGGATACAAAATTGTAGACTCCAAATAAGGTTCCTACCCAGTTTCCGGCTTCATCAAATAATGGGTTTTTAACATCATCTGATGCTAAACCATAAATGTGCTGAGCGATAGCAGGTGTAGTAAACACCCACATTCCGAACAACCCAAACCATGAAAAGAATTGTACCATGCTTAATTGTCGCATAGTAGTGGGCATTTTAGCAAAATCTTCAAAAATATCCAATAACCGAGCTGGTTTTTCGTCACCTAAAGCTTCTTTGTGAGCCTTCTCATCGGAGAATTTTTCCAGTTCTTCAGGTGAATACTCATGAGTGGTAATAACCGTAACTAAAATGGTAATAATTAAAATGATGGCACCAATTACAAAAGACCAAATTAAGTAATTTGGAATACCGGATTCGGTTTCGCCTGTCATCCCTAACCATTCCAAGAAAGAAGGTAAAACAGAACCAACTACAGCACCCATACCGATTAGAGCCGTTTGAATACTGAATCCAAGTGTTCGTTGATCTGTTCTTAAGTTATCACCAACCAAGGCTCTGAAAGGTTCCATTGCGATGTTGAAAGACACGTCCATGATCATCAACATTCCGGCTCCCACCCATAAAGCGGGAAGAAAAGCAATAAACATTTCTGATTGAGGCATAAGTATCAATCCAACCGATGCTAGTACTGCACCAAGTAAAAAGAAAGGCTTTCTTCTTCCGAATTTACTCCAAGTATTGTCACTGT
>JANJWE010000037.1 GCA_024709705.1 Flavobacterium sp.
AGCCCAACGGCGTAAAAAGTTTGATGTTTTGATAAGTTTAAATTTTCCATAAATTCACTTTCCTAAAAGTTCAACAAAATTATTAGTAACAAACCTATAAAAGTATCGCTCAAAGTTCTTTTTGTATCGCTTGAAGATATCACAATCCAAAAAATAGATTTCAACGTAATTTCTCTTATATTTGTAGCATTGACAATACTTTTAAATTTATTTGTTTAGAACAATTCTAAATAAACAAATTTCAAGTTGTTCAAATTACATACGAAAAAATGTCGCTATGGGTTCACAAGAAGAAATAAAAATTGAAGACGATTTTATTTTAATACGGTTTCAAAACGATTCTAACGAAGTTATTCGTTTTGAAAGACAAGTATCTACGGGCTTAATTCAATTTCATTTTGGATTAAAAGGGAAAGCCAAATTTATATTCAATCAAGGCAATTATGCGTTAGAAATGAAAGAGGAAAAATCTCTTTTACTCTACAACCCGCAAAAAGAATTACCGGTTCACTTGGAAATTGCACCCCAATCTTGGATAATTTCCGTTTTGGTTTCCATTAAAAAGTTTCATACTTTATTTTCTAAGGAAGCCGAGTATATTCCGTTTTTAAGTGAAAATAACAGGGAGAAAAAATACTACTCAGAGGAGAATATCAGTCCATCTATGGCCATTGTGTTGAATCAAATTTTTCACTACAATTTAAATGCCTCTATAAAAAATCTTTATTACAAGGGCAAGGGTTATGAACTCTTAAGTTTGTACTTTAACCGCAGTGAAGACCCCAATGCCGAACATTGTCCTTTTTTGATTGACGAGGAAAACGTATTGAAAATAAAAAAAGCCAAAGAAATCGTAATTGCCAATATGGCCGAACCGCCCGGACTACAGGAATTGGCCGATCAGGTTGGGCTGAATTTGAAAAAATTGAAATTGGGATTTAAGCAAATTTACGGAGACAGTGTTTACAGTTTTCTTTTTGATTACAAAATGGAATACGCCCGAAAATTGTTAGACAGTGGCACGTATAATGTAAATGAAGTGGGAATTCAAATAGGTTACAGCACCGCTTCGCATTTTATTGCGGCATTTAAAAAGAAATTCGGTACCACTCCGAAAAAATATTTAATGTCGTTATCGAGTTAGAAAATAAAAATCGCTATAAAAAAATGAAAAAAGGAGTTTTATTAATCAATCTTGGTTCACCGGATAGTCCAGAGCCCAAAGATGTTCGTAAGTATTTAGATGAGTTTTTGATGGATGAACGTGTCATTGATGTTCCCTATCTGTTGCGGGTGCTATTGGTACGAGGAATTATTTTAAATACACGTCCGAGAAAATCGGCAAAAGCATATAAAAAGATTTGGTGGGAAGAAGGTTCGCCCTTAATTGTACTTTCCAAAAGGTTACAAGATAAGATTCAAAAACAAGTGAGTGTTCCACTCGAATTAGCCATGCGATATGGAAATCCCAGTATTGAATCGGGATTGAAAAACTTATACAATCAAGGAATTAAAGAGGTTTTATTAGTGCCTTTATATCCTCAATTTGCTATGGCTACCACAGAAACCATTTTAGTTTTAGCCGAAAAAATCAGAAAGGAACAATTTCCGGATATGAATTTCACCATTGTTCCGGCATTTTATAACCAACCGGATTATGTTCGCGATTTATCCAATTCTATTCAAGAATCTTTGACTGCTTTCCAACCGGATTATTTACTATTTTCCTATCACGGAGTGCCGGAAAGACACATTAAAAAATCGGATATAACAAAAAGTCATTGTAAAATTGACGGTTCATGTTGTCAAACAGCCTCTGAGGCTCATGCCTATTGTTATCGACACCAATGTTATGAAACCACGCGTCAAGTTGCCGCTTTTTTGAATTTAGAGGAAGGAAAATTTAGCACTTCTTTTCAATCCCGTTTAGGTCGTGACCCTTGGTTACAACCCTATACAGATGCCACTATTGATGGTTTGGCTCAAAAAGGGATAAAAAAACTCGCCGTTGTTACTCCGGCTTTTGTTTCTGATTGTTTGGAAACGTTAGAAGAAATTGGCATGGAAGCCGCTCACAGCTTTAAGGAAAATGGGGGAGAAGAATTTTTATCTATCCCGTGTTTAAATGATAGAGAAGATTGGGTAAAAACCCTAAGTAGATGGATTGATCAATGGGCTTTTGCCGAAATGGAAACCCGTAAATAATGACAAAATCGTCAGGAGCATTAGGTACCAATGATATTAAGCAACTCTTAATAAAACAAGCCGTTCCGGCCTCAATCGGTATATTATTTATGTCTATTAATATTTTAGTAGACACCATTTTTGTGGGCCAATGGATTGGTTCGCTGGCTATTGCTGCTGTAACAGTTGTATTACCCATTACCTTTTTAATTTCTTCGTTAGGAATGGCTATTGGAATTGGCGGAAGTTCCATCATATCCAGAGCTTTAGGAGCTAAAGACAAAGAAAAAGCCTATCGGACATTTGGCAATCAAATCATGATGACCCTGATTTTAGCCTTATTTTTTGTAGTGATTGGTTTTTTATATGCTAATGAAATTTTATTGCTTTTTGGAGCCAACGGAGAAATCATGAATCCGGCAAAGGAATTTTTCTTTCCGGTATTAATTGGGGTACCTTTTTTAGCCCTCTGTATGATGGGAAACAATGTAATTCGTGCCGAAGGGAAAGCCAAATTTGCGATGATGGCAATGATAATTCCGGCTTTTGGAAATATTTTTCTTGACATTGTTTTTATCAAATTTATGAATTTGGGAATGTTTGGAGCCGCTTTGGCTACAACGATTTCCTACTTCATGTGTTTTGTTTTTATACTTTGGTTTTTTATCAAAAAAAGCGAATTAAAACCCGCTGCTCATCACTATCGATTTGATTTTTCAATAGTAAAAGAAATCTCTTCATTAGGGTTGGTAACTTTTTCTCGTCAAGGAGTGGTGAGTATTTTGGCCATTATTGTCAATCACACATTGTTTGTTTACGGAGGAGAACATTCGGTTGTGGTTTACGGAATCATCAGTAGAATGTTAATGTTCGCTTTGTTTCCCATACTGGGTATTACACACGGTTTTTTACCGATAGCCGGATACAATTATGGTGCAGAAAATTATTCGCGTGTCAAAGAAACCATTTCCATTTCGATCAAATATGCTGCTCTTTTAGCAACTTTAATTTTCTTGATCATTTTATTTTTTGCACAACCAATTGTGGCTGTTTTTACTAATGATTTAGATGTTATAAATGAAACCCCTAATGCCATGCGTTGGGTTTTTGCAGCTACGCCAATTATAGCTCTACAACTTATAGGGGCAGCTTATTTTCAGGCCGCCGGAAAAGCAATTCCGGCATTACTACTCACGTTAACAAAACAAGGGTTTTTTCTCATTCCGTTAGTTCTTATTTTGCCAAAATATTTTGGTATTTTTGGTGTATGGGTAGCATTTCCCATTGCCGATGTTTTATCAACATTAATAACGGCCTATTTTTTGCGAAGAGAAATGACCACCAAATTAATTGAACAAGCCTAAATGGAAACATACAACTACATCAAAGCATTGCATCTCATTTTTGTAGTCACTTGGTTTGCCGGACTTTTTTACATCGTTCGATTGTTTGTATATCATGCTGAAGCAAAACAAAAACCCGAACCGGAACAAAGTATTTTAATCAAACAATACCAACTGATGCAATACCGGCTGTGGTACATTATAACTTGGCCTAGTGCTATTTTGGCAAGTTTTTTCGCTTTCTGGTTGTTGTATTTAATTCCCGCTTGGTTAGAACAAAATTGGATGTGGGTAAAACTCGGATTTGTATTTCTTCTCTATGTTTACCATTTCAAATGTCATTTGATTTTCAAAGATTTACAATCCAATTTGGTAAAGCATAGTTCTAATTTTTTTAGGTTATGGAACGAAGGAGCTACTCTAATTCTTTTTGCCGTTGTATTTTTGGTTATTTTGAAAAACGCCATAAATTGGATTTACGGAGTAGTTGGAATAATTCTATTTTCTATATTAATCATGTTAGGATATAAATTCTATAAAAATTACAGAGAAAGAAAAAATTGATACCCTTATTACAAATAAAAAAACTGTCTCTTCGAACTAGAATTTTCATTTCTATGATTTTTCTAACCATTATTTCATCCGTATTGATAGCATCGGTATCCATTTTTCAATTTAGAAGAGAAGCCAAGATTTACCACGAAGAGCGTTTAGAACGTAAAGAAAATGCAATTAAAGAACACATTGCCTACGTTTTAAACACCACAACATATCCGTTAACCACCGAAAACATTCCGCTTATATTTAAAGACAAAATCTATGAAATGGCTGATATTCATAGCCTTCAGATAAGTTTTTTCGATTTAAAAGGAAATCTTTTAAAGTCATCAAAAGCTTCCTTTGCAGTTGACAACAATCCAAAACCTATAGACGAATTTATTATCAAAATTGTAGAGTCAAGTATTGATAAAAGATATGTAGAGGTCAAAGAAATAGACGGGATCAAGCATTTATCCTCTTATAGTGAAATAAAAGACACGCAATTCAAGCCCTTGGCTATTCTCAATTTACCCTACATTGAAGATGATGGATATTATGAAAGAGAACTTCGTAAGTTTTTAATTCGTTTTGGGCAAGTGTATCTATTTATGTTGATACTCTCCGGCTTTATTGCTTATTTTCTATCACAATACATCACAAAATCATTAAAAACCATTTCAGATAAACTCACCGAAACTCATTTATCTAAAAATAACAAAAAAATTGAACTGGAAGCTAGTAGCCGTGAAATTGAACTTTTAATAGATGCCTATAACAACATGGTGGATCAATTGGAAGAAAGTGCTGTCAAGTTGGCCCAAAGTGAAAGAGAAGAAGCTTGGCGAGAAATGGCCAAACAAGTAGCTCACGAAATAAAAAATCCTTTAACACCGATGCGACTAACGGTTCAAAGTTTTCAACGGAAATTTGACCCTAATGATCCGGAAATTTCCAAAAAACTAGACGATTATACCAAAACCATTTTACAACAAATAGACACCATGAGTGCTGTAGCCAATGCATTTTCAAATTTTGCATCAATGCCGGCTCAACAAAATGAACAAATAGATTGTGTTAAAGTTATTCAATTGGCACTTGAAATTTTCAATGAAAATTTCATTTCCTTTGAAAGTGATTCTCAAGAAATTTTGATTTATATGGATCGCACTCAACTCATTCGCATAATAACCAATTTGGTAAAAAATGCCATTCAAGCAGTTGAATCTTCTACCTCAACCCCAAAAATTGAAGTGCATCTTAGCCAAATAGGACAACAAGTTCAAATTAAAGTAACCGATAACGGAATTGGTATTTCAAATGAAAATAAAGCTCAAATCTTTGAGCCTAAATTTACCACCAAATCCAGTGGAATGGGATTGGGATTGGGAATTATCAAAAAAATTATTGAGAATTACAACGGCACCATTACTTTTGAATCAGAACAAAATAAAGGAACTACTTTTACCGTAACACTACCTAAACAGACTAACCTTATTAACCAATAATCCATGAATTACGAAAACATTACAATTGAAAAAAATGGCGAAATTTCAATCATAACTATCAATCGTCCAACAAAGTTAAATGCATTAAACAAAGTTACTATTGAAGAACTGCATCACGCGTTTAAAGCTGAAGACAACGACAAATCAACCCGTGTTATTATCATTACCGGAAGTGGCGAAAAAGCCTTTGTTGCCGGGGCTGATATATCCGAATTTGCCCATTTTTCTGTAGAGGAAGGCGGTAATTTAGCCGCTAAAGGTCAAGAATTACTGTTTGATTTTGTTGAAAATTTATCTACGCCGGTAATTGCTGCTGTAAATGGTTTTGCTTTAGGTGGCGGATTGGAATTGGCCATGTCTGCTCATTTCAGAATTGCTTCTGACAACGCCAAAATGGGGTTGCCCGAAGTTACACTTGGTGTAATTCCCGGTTACGGTGGAACACAACGTTTACCTCAACTTGTTGGAAAAGGTCGTGCTATGGAGATGATTATGAGTGCAGCTATGATAGATGCCGAAACTGCTAAAAATTATGGTTTAGTAAATCATGTGGTTCCGCAAGCAGAATTACTAGATTTTGCAAAAGGAATTGCTTCTAAAATTGCAAAAAATTCTCCCGTTGCCATTTCTAATGCCATTGCAGCAGTGAATGCCAATTATAAAGATGGTGTAAATGGCTATGCAATAGAAATTCAAAACTTTGGAAAATCATTTGGAACAGCTGATTTTAAAGAAGGAACAACAGCATTTTTAGAGAAAAGAAAAGCCGATTTTAAAGGAGAATAATCACTTCTCTCCTTCCCATTCCGCATAAAACTGGCTCAAGAATTTTTCCATAAAACGGTGACGTTCTTGAGCTAATTTTTTACCGGTTTTGGTATTCATTTTGTCTTTTAATAAAAGTAGTTTTTCATAAAAATGATTCAGCGTTGGCGAATCACTGTTTTTATATTCTTCTTTACTCATGTTGAGTTTAGGTGCAATAGACGGGTTGTACAAAACTCTGTTTTTAAACCCCCCATAATTAAATGTTCTAGCTATTCCAATGGCTCCCAAAGCATCCAATCTATCGGCATCTTGAACAATTTCTAATTCTTTAGAGAAAAAGGTTCTCTCAAAATTTCCACCTTTGAATGAAACATTTTTGATAATTTGTACTACATGCTCAATGATTTCTTCAGACACACTTTCGCTTTCTAAAAAATTTCGGGCGGTTTTCGGACCAATTTCTTCATCACCTACGTGAAATTTTGAATCGGCAATATCATGCAATAATGCTCCTAATTTTACAACAGTTAGATCACAATCTTCCTCTTGAGCAATTAAAATCGCATTTTTATACACTCGCTCAATATGAAACCAATCATGACCTCCCTCAGCATTTTGAAGTTGTTGTTTAACAAAAAGAATGGTTTTATCTATAAGGTTCATTTTTATTTCACTAAAGCCGGTTGCACCCATTTAAACACATGACCCGTTTCCGGAATAACCAAACGTTCCGAAATTTTAGCCATGCGTGAAGGAAGTTTCATTAAATAATCGCGGGCTTTTTCAGCTTCATCGGTCAAACCGTTAAGTTTATCTATTTCCCATTTGTCAATGAGTTTTTGTAAAATATCTACATAATCACTTGCTGTGTAAACCCCAATTCGCTGAGCCGAATCTGAAAATTGTTCAAATGCTGAACTGATTTTTTGACCTGATTCACGCAAAAAATGAGCGGGCATTACAATTTTTTGCTTCATCATGTATTGAAACGCCAACATCATTTCGCTTGGATCTACTTTAAATATTTGGTTAATAAACTCGCTGTATGCATGATGATGACGCATTTCGTCACCCGCAATCAATTTGCACATTTTAGACAATTTTTTATCTCCAAATTTTTTGGCAATTTGCGATACGCGATTGTGTGAAATATAAGTGGCTAACTCCTGAAAGCTTGTATAAACAAAATTTTTATATGGATCTTTTCCGGTACCAATATCAAAACCATCGTTAATTAAATGTTGGGTAGTCATTTCAATTTCACGCATATTCACTCGTCCGGACAAGTAGAGATATTTGTTCAACACATCGCCATGACGGTTTTCTTCACCTGTCCAATGTTTGACCCATTTAGACCAGCCGTTTCGGCCTTCGCTATCTACACCTTCCACTTCGGTTAACCAAGATTCATAGGTTGGCAAAGCTTCTTCTGTAATGGTATCACCTACTAAAACTACCCAAAAATCATACGGAAGTTCTTTCGCAATTTCACGCAACTCCGTTACATCTTCAAAAAAAGTTTCTTTTTCAGAATCCGGAAGTAAATCTGAGGGTTGCCATATTTTTTCAACCGGAATCAAAAAGTCATTCATAAATGAATCTACTTTCTTTTCCAATAATTGCATTACTTCTAAACGAATGTTTTTAATCGACATAATTTATTAATTATTAATTCCGCTCACCACGGCATTTTCTGTTTTTTGCATTATTTCTTCAAACGAA
>JANJWE010000074.1 GCA_024709705.1 Flavobacterium sp.
TCAGTTGCCAATTTTTGTCTTCCTATAACTGTTTCGTTATCTAATTGAACCAATTCCAGATATTGAAAACTCAATGAACCAACCAACAAATGGCCTTTCCAATTGGGATATAAATCACTTGTTACAAAAGTCATCCCACTAGGAGCAATCGAAGGAACCCAATAGTATACAGGTTGTTCCATTCCTTCTTTTTCTTTCAAATTAGAAATAACAGAACCATCATAATCTATTCCGTAGGTAATAATAGGCCAGCCGTAATTGGCTCCTTTTTTGATTATATTAATCTCATCACCCCCTTTTGGACCGTGTTCATGCGTCCAAATTTTTCCGGTTACCGGGTGAACAGCCATACCTTGAGGGTTTCGGTGTCCAAAAGAGAAAACAGCTTCTTTGGCATCGGGTTTTCCCACAAAAGGATTATCCAATGGGATACTTCCATCATCATGTAATCGGTATACTTTTCCCCCATCTCTTTTAATATCTTGAGGATTTTCGGGATGGTTGCCTCTGTCTCCTATAGTGAAATATAAAAATCCTTGACTATCAAAAACGATTCGAGAACCAAAATGATGTCCGCGAGTAGTGTTGGGAACCCCTTTGTACAGTTCTTGAATTTGGGTTAAAGTTTGGTTTTCAATTTTGGCTCGAATCAATTGGGTATGAGCTCCTTTTTCGGTACCTGAATCGGAAGAATAGGTTAAATAAATCCATCCGTTTTCTGAATAATTTGGATGAACAGCAACATCCAGTAAACCTCCCTGTCCCCTATTTATAACAGCGGGAACATTGGCAATTGGAGTTTTTACTTTATTTTTTACCCAATATAGAATACCACTTTTTTCAGTTACCAAAAGGCTTCCATCAGGTAACCAAGCCATCCCCCAAGGAATATCTATTCCTGAAATAACTGTTTCAAATGTATAGGTAACTTTTTCAGGTTGTAAAACAATATCCTTCTCTTTTACCTGAGCTTTACAACTGATTAAAGCAAAAAACACAACTAAAGTAGACCACCGTATCATATGCAAAAATTTTGCTCCTAAGATACTTAATATCGAAAAATAGGAATCCTAAAATTTAGCCAAAAAAGAACAATTATAGTTCCTTTTTCAATTGCTCGCGATAAAGAGCTAAGTTTTCTTTGATTTTCTCATCCAATTCGGGCTCTTTAATATCTGTATACATTTGTAAAGTTTCCAAAATGGTTTTGGCTACGATGTAGCGAGCATTTTCCTTATTATCAGCCGGAACTACAAACCAAGGGGCATGTGTTTTTGAAGTTTTATTAATAGCTTCTTCATAATACTTAATGTAGTCATCCCACAAATTTCGCTCTTTTAAATCGCCCGGAGAAAATTTCCAATTGTGTTTTTCAGTTTCCAATCTTCTGATTAAACGTTGTCTTTGTTCTTCTTTACTTAAGTGAAGATAAAATTTTAGAATTAAGGTGCCATTTGAAGCTATATGTTTTTCAAATGCATTAATACTTTCAAATCTATTTTCCCAAAACTCTGGGGTAATATCTGCTACCGAGTTTATTCCGGGAATGCTTTCATTGAGAATGTATTCGGGATGAACACGTGTAACCAAAACATTCTCATAATGGGTTCGATTAAAAACAGCAAATTTACCTTTCTCAGGTAAAGCTAAATAATGTCTCCACAAATAATCGTGTTCCAACTCAGAGGATGTGGGTGTTTTAAAACTATGAACTACAACGCCACGTGCATTTATTTCCTTGAAAACTTCTCGAATTAAACTGTCTTTTCCGGCTGTATCCATACCTTGAAGACAAATGAGAACTGCATATTTGTTATGAGCATACATTTTGTCTTGTAGTTTACTCAATTTGACTCGGATTTTTTCCAACTCTTTTTCTTTCTTTTTTTCGGATACATCCAGAGGGAAATGAGTAGGTATTTTTGAAAGTATAACCGGTTCGGTTACGCGATACTGTTGGATATTTATAGTTTTCATCTTCTTTAAATTAAAACTTAAATATATTATAAATTAACCGGTTATGCAAATTGTATTGAAACTACAAGTCTTAAGTTTCAAATGAGTTAAAATAAAAAAACTACCCTTTTGGAGTAGCTTTCTTAGGTTTTGGTAAGATTTGGGGCAAAATTACCTTTTCATAAAAATGTTAGTGTAGTATTTTCTTCCGTTAGCCGGATTTATTTTTATGGAGATTCCAAAATGGGTGTAATCTCCTTCAATGTTTTCTTTGTGACCTTCACTCATTAACCATGCATTTAATACACCTGAATTTGAATGATAGTTGTATGCAATGTTTTCACTTACTCGAACCGCACCCAAAACTTGTTTGATATTATTGGCTCTTTGCTCAAATAAATGGTGACCTACCACATCATTTTTAATCATGTAATCATTGTGCTCTGCAGATTTGAAAGACACATGATTGATAGGTTGCAATTCAGATAAACCTTGACTAGCTCTGTGATTGTTGATTTTGTTCATTAAATCAATTTCAGTATCGCTATACGAAAATTCTTCAACAATAGGAGCTGTAACTTCAGATGA
>JANJWE010000086.1 GCA_024709705.1 Flavobacterium sp.
ACTTTAAAATCTGCCCATGAATATCCCTCTTTGGTAAAAATCTTAATCTTTGTTTCTACTTCAGTAGTTAAAACTGCATACCCTTGAAGATCAAAATCTATAGAGTTTTTACCTTTCATGTAAAGAATCTCTGCAGAGGCACTAGCGTCTATTTTTGATACTTTTTCTTTTAATTCCTGTTCTGACACTTTTCCTAATTTGAAAGATTGACCAGAAACAGTTGGTATACAAAAAATAATGATGAGAATTGATAGGTTTTTCATATCACTACATTTTACTTAATATTATTTTCTCATTATTTTTTTCTACAAAGGCTTTAAAAAAACCTTTTAACATTTCATAATAAACCGGAGCAACTATGGCTTGATTGATATCGATTTGAGCTGCTAGTTGAATGATATTCCCCACTTGTTTTACATTATACTTGAAAACTATCATCTCATCTTCTAATACAATATTTGAAGCTTCAGGCAAAAACTCTACTGTGTAACCTTCAGGAATTGTTATTGATATGGCGTATTTATCAGATCTGGGAAAAATAAAATCTATTGGAAACTCTCTTGTATCCATTTTAAAGGGATTTTCAGATAATGCAAAAAACAACATCGGAGAAAAATACATTTTCCCACTGATTACTTCAACCAAATTATTGTGAGCAAAAGAAAAATCTCTTACGATTGGTTTAGACAAATCGGATTCGTTGACAACTTTAAATTCGGTAACTTCTATGCCATTATGACTTTTTTCAAGTCTTTCAATGCTAGACTGTTGTGAGAGTCCAAAACTAGAATTCCTATACAAAAAAGCATTGTATTCAGATTCTTGAACCCTCACTTTACCACTCATTATTCCGTCTTCACTGAGAGCTGCTATTACAGTTGTAGCTTCTTTTGATAAGAAACCCGGCATTAAATTTACAGCTGTTGAACTACCATTTTTACGAATTAATCTTCCATTCCAATTTAACGCCTCTGTAGGAAGAATATTGGGTACACTAAATTTGTTTGAGGCATCAAGAAGAATTAGTCCATCTGGAATTTCAATAGCTACAATTACATAATTAAAAGCCGTTCTATTGGGATATAAAGGCACACCATTGGACCTTGTACTAAGTAAAATGGGATTGGCGTCTACTCCGGCATACCGCAACATTGACAAAAGTAAAAGATTGATATCTGCCGTGTTACCTGATTTTTGAGAGTACGCTTTTTTTAGACCTTCATCCGTTACAAAACCATATCTTTCATTCCAAGTCATTCGCTCTTTTACAAAATTAAAAATTATAAAAGCTCTTGTATTCACATCTGAAACACCACCTATCAAGGAGTTAACGTCTGATTCAAAAAAAGAAGTTCGTTTTAACTCTTCTCCAAAACTTTCGCTTTCATAAATACTCCTAGTTACTGTTTCCCAATTGGTTGCATAATCGTCATAGCCACTATTAGGCATTCTTCTGCCGGCCAATTCATGATGCAAAGCAACTCTGTAATTGTTAATATTATTTACAAATGACTCATTTTTAATAGCGGGTATATTTTGTAAAATATAGGTTGTGTGGTTTTCTTTAAATTCAACTTTCTCTGAAACTGTTTTGGGCATCTGCATCACATTTCCTGTCAAAACATTTTCTTTGTAACTTAAGTTGATCGAATTGGTTCGAATAACTTGTTTGACCTCAGGTGCAAGGCTTCCTTTTTGATGAATGTTATAAAAAAAATATTCGGGTATATGGGTATTGTATTCCGAGTAATCAACAGGCACAGCTTTTTGAAAATCCCAAACGGGAAAATTGGTTATATAGGGAGATCTAATTTCAACTTTATATTCTACTATGGAACCCTCTTTTACTTCAGATAAAGCAATCTTTTTTTGTGACCAGTTTTTATTAATTTTTTCTGTAAATTCAGAAGCACTTTTGAGTTTTATTTTCTCAATTTTACCGCCAACTTCGTTGTAAGTATAGGCTTTTGAAATTACAACTTTCTCTGCAGAACCGCTACTTGGAGTGTAAAAAGAAATTTGAAAATTCCCAAAATCGTATCCGTCTTTAGAATATATTTTAATTTTTGACTCAATTACAGTTGAAATATAAAACCCATCTGATTCTGAATAATCAAAAGTTGTAGTTCCTTTTTGAAAAAGATATGCTGCTGGGGCAGAAGGGTCATTGGGGTGTTGTTTTTGTGTAAGTTCATTAATTGTAACATTTCCAAGTTCTATTTTTTGAGAAAATGAAAAAGTAATGCAAAAAAGGACAGTGCAAATAGATGAAAAAAATCTCATGTTTATAAAGTTAGGGTTTTACTAATACAATTTTGGAATTATCATTTCGGGCAATTTGATCTCTAAATTTTCGAAACTCTTCATAATCTTCTTTTCCGAAAAGACCATCGTTTATTATTAAATTTCTTTTAAAAAGGATTTTATCTTCAAAGTATTCAAATGTTAGAGAATAACTTCCAAATTTAGAATTGACTTCAACATTTGAAGGTTTGGCATCAATTTGAAAATCTTTTGGGATTTGGATTGTGACAAAATCTACATCTTGATAACCTCTGGAAATTTCAAAAGGATTGTTGCGATCCTTGTATCTTGGAGGTACATTGCTGTTTTGATTGAATGCATTTAAAGCAAAAATCAACCTATTCCCATTTTTTGCGGCATAACTAACGGCACTTAACTCTAACTCTTCTGTAAAATGAATTTGATCTTTATCATTTTTAAATTGGGCTTGCTCAATTTTTAAATTGGGAATGGCATTGAAATAGTTTTTATAAAACTTTTCTTTATCTATTTGAGATTGATTTTCCAATTCGTATTTATTTTGATATTGAAAACCGGAAGATTTTATGGTTACTTTTCCCGATATTGAACCATCTGCATATAAAGCATAACTTCCCTTAGTTTCTTGTTTATTTTGAATTGGTGTGTAAACTAATGTTCGAACCAATTCACCTCCTTCAGGCTTGACCAACAATGCTAATCTATCATCGGTATCATTAGCTTGAAAATTGAATGGCATAGTTTGACTGGTACATTCCATCCATTGTATTCCATCTTTTACAGGGATAGCCAGAATGACGTGATTACCCTGCATGGAAACAAAATTTTCATCCATATCTTCTTTTTCAGGCCCTCTGTAAACAACAGTATAATAGGATTCAATTCCAACAGTTGAGAGAAGTGCTCTTGCATAATTGGTTAATGCCTTACAATCGCCATATCCCAGTCGGTCTACATCTTTTGCCAGCATAGGCTTCCAACCTCCAATACCTAATTGAATACTTACATATCGGGTTTTGTTTTGCACGTATTGAAAAACTATTTGAGCTACTTTAACCGGATCTTTTTCATTTCCTACAAGAGCTTTCATTTTTTGTTTGGTAGTTTCAGTCAATTCATCGGTTCCAGTCAAAAGCGAAGAATACATCCATTTTCCAAAACTTTTCCAGGTATCTGCTTCTCCATCTACACCTTCAAGATGAAATTTAGTGAGACTAAATAGAACATTGGGAACCATTTTTTGTATAGAGGGTGAATATTCTTCCCTTTTTAGAGCTGGAATATCTTCGGCTGAAAAAGTCAAAATCCCGTTATTTTCGGAATATTTTATTTTTTCATCTTTATTTACCTCTTTAAACTTTAGTCCCAATTCAGGTAAAACACTGAATGTTAACTCCGCTTTTTCTGTGCTCAGGTAATAATCTTCCAAAGGTCTAAATGAGGGTAGAAAGGCAGTATTTGATGTTTCAATTTCCGTTTTAAATACCATAGTAAATGGATATTGAATAGGAGTATAATCTAAATATAAAATTCTATTGTCGCCAATAATTGAAAACCCATCTGCAAGACTGTTATCTCTAAAATCTTTCTTTTTCAATTTTTTAATTTCTTGTCCCAAGCCATTAAATATTGTAGCTTCTATAGCTTTTATTTTGGTGGAATTATCATAATGTGAAGCTGCTTTCATGTGCTTTACCCCATACTCGTTATAGACTGTAACTATTCGTTCCAAAACCATTTTCATTGACTTTCGGGAAGTAATCGTAACATTTAATTTATTTAATCGAACACAAGCGTTTGCATTTTCCTTTAATTGAGGTTGCAAATTGAGCATACTGATACTTTGTGCGGAGGATAAATCCAACTTAAAAAGAAGGATTAGCAGTAATAAAAAATTTTTCATTATTTAAATAGTGATTCTTTTGCAAAGAGATTTTGCAATTAGACTTTAATCTATTTGTTGTAGTGGAAATAAATCGTGGTTTTCAAAAATAAAAAAAATATTATAATTGAATGTTAAATTTTGTCTTTTGTGTCAATAAGAATTGTCACAGGTCCATCATTAACAAGATTAACTTTCATATCCGCACCAAACTGTCCAGTTTGGACTTTTTTTGCCAAGTCATTTTCAACTTGTTGAATAAATTGATTGTAAAGCGGAATAGCTATATCAGGCTTGGCCGCTTTTATATAAGAAGGTCGATTGCCTTTTTTAGTTGAGGCATGAAGCGTAAATTGACTCACAATGATAACATTGCCACCCACATCTTTAACGGATAAATTCATTACATCATTTTCATCACCAAAAATACGGAGGTTCACAATTTTTGACGAAAGCCATACAATATCCTCTAAGGTATCGGCTTCTTCAATTCCAACCAAAATCAGTAACCCTTTTTGAATAGAGGCTACAATATTTCCTTCAGTAGTTACTGAGGATTGTGATACTCTTTGGATAACTGCTTTCATTTTTTGGTAAGAATAGTTAATCTAATTCAGAATTCTTTCCCTCTGCATAAACATCATTTCGGTATTGTTCTTCGTCTCCTTCTAAGATTTGAAGATAACTTTTGTAACGCGACCAGGCAATTTTATCTTTTTCTAATGCTTTTTTCACCGCACAATGCGGTTCGTCTTTATGCAGACAATTATTAAACTTACATTGATCTTCCAAAGCAAAAAATTCAGGAAAATAGCCTTTGATTTCTGATTTTTCCATGTCCACAATTCCAAATCCGCGAATTCCGGGCGTATCAATAATTTTAGCTTCAAATGACAAATCAAACATTTCAGCAAACGTTGTGGTATGTTGTCCTTGTTGATGTAAATCGGATATTTCTTTGGTTTTTAAATTTAAACTAGGTTCTAAAGCATTGACTAATGTTGATTTCCCAACACCGGAATGACCGGAAAACATACACACTTTACCCCTCATCATGTTCTTTAATTCCTCTAATCCTTTTCCAGCTGTAGCCGAAACCCGTAGACATTCGTAACCAATTTGAGAATATACATACTGAAGGTAAAGCTGGTCTTCTAAAGTAGTTTCATCATAGGTATCAATTTTATTGAAAACCAAAACCGCTTTAATATGATAAGCTTCTGCTGTTACCAAAAAGCGATCAATAAAACTCGTTGTGGTTACCGGATTATTAATCGTTACCAATAAAAAAACAACATCTATGTTTGAAGCAATGATATGCGATTGTTTGGAGAGATTCACTGATTTTCGAACGATATAGTTTGTACGCTCATGAATATTATGAATCAATCCTATGGTTTCATCAGAGGTTTCGTCCAACTCAAAATCTACTA
>JANJWE010000176.1 GCA_024709705.1 Flavobacterium sp.
ACCCAAAGATGTTGTATACATACTACCAGCCAAATTATTATTATCTGCTGAATATTCCATACCGTCCCAATTGAAGTGTTGACGAACATTTGATAAAATAGTCAAATCAAAATTGACAGCCAGATTTTTGCTAACACGGAATTCGGGTGTTAGTCCAAACATCAAACCACCATTCCACTCATCTCTGCCTTTCAAAGGTCCCATTTGGGGAATCATCTGAGCTACTTGAAATCCTCCATGAAACAAGAAACTGAATCTTCCCAATTGCTCTTGTATATCAAACAAACGAGCTCCGTTTATTACTCCTTGAATACCAAAGCGTATTTGTTGTAATTCGAAATCTAAACTTTTATCACTTAAGTTTTCCAATCGATCGTAAGCTAAATCTGCTTTTAAACCAAACTTTGGACTAAACATATAACGAGCACCTCCACTAAAATGGTTTAGTGTAACGCCTCCAAAAAATTTGCCGGGGTGACTGGCAAAATAACCTTCAGAATAAGGTTTGATTCCTTTGCTTTGTCCGAAATTCAATTCAAAAGACCATTTGTTATACACATCATTAAATTCTGACTCTGTTTTGTCTTGAGCTATTGAAGCCCAAAAAGATAATGTCAATAATAAGGAGAAAAAATTCTTCATTTTTAAATTGTATTTGGGTGTTTGTTTTAACAATTAGTGCAAATATAAACGAATTGTTTTAACATTACATTATATTTTACAGAAAATGAAATGAGTAACATCAATTGATTATTATTGTTACTTTCTGAAAACATTACACAATAAGCCCGAAAACCTTTTCGGTTAAGAATGTATTAAAAAAAAATCCATCTGATTTAAAAAAAGTAATTTTACATCAAAATATAAACAATGAGATTTCATACCAGAAAGTGGGTAAAGCCAGAAGATTTAAATCCAAATGGAACTTTATTTGGTGGCAGATTGTTAGCTTGGATTGATGAAGAAGTAGCTTTATATACCATTATACAATTGGAAAATACCAAAGTGGTAACCAAACATATGTCGGAAATCAATTTTAAGAGTTCTGCCAAACCGGGGGATATTGTAGAAATAGGTATTGATGTAGTTCAATTTGGAAAAACTTCATTAACATTAACTTGTGAAGTAAGAAATATAATGACACGTGAAACCATAATAACAGTAGACACTATAACCATGGTTAATTTGGACCCCAACGGAAAACCACTAGCTCACGGAAAAACTCAAATTGAGTTTATTTCTGACCGTCTTTCGAAATAGCTGGTTCTGAAAAATATTTTTTATCCATGTAAAAAGTACCAAAAGGAATCAATGATGCTACTAAAATGAGAAATGTTTTTGTGTAGCCCCATTTGCGTTTTGCACTTAAGAATAAAGCAAAAACAACATATAAAATAAACAAAAGTCCGTGTGCCATTCCGACTATTTTCACTAATAAAGGTTGGCCTAATAAATGTTTTAAAGGCATTGCAACAAATAGTAGTACTAGCAATGAAATACCTTCCCAAAAAGCTGTTTTCTTGAAAATTGAAATCATATTATAGCATTTGATAAATGGCAAATCCGTAAATAATAAATCTTAAAAATCGCAAAAGCGAAAAAAGAAGAAAATTTTTAAAACTAAATTTAATCATACCGGCAGCCATGGCTGCAATAGCAAAAGGCAAGGGGAGAAGGGCTCCAACCGCAATTAATAATCCGCCCCATTTTCGCATGTTTGATATATGCTTGCTCATTTTTTCATACATAAAGCTATGAACTGCGGGTATTAAAAGCATAGCTTTACCAAGAAGATAAGAAACCAGACCTCCTGTGTAGGACAACAATGCTAATAAACTCAAATACAATAACGGGAAATCAGTGTTTTTGGTCCAAGCTATGAAGATGTCAGGAGGGAGTAAACCTAATATGGATTCAGAGATAAAGAAAACCGTAAATATTGTAAAATCGCTATATCTCTCAGTTAAAATAACTAAAGCATCATTAATGTTTATAACTTCGTAATGAATGTAAACTATGGCACCAATAAATAGGGCAGTTGGTAAAAAAGCACTTTTTAAGCCATCCAGTATAAATTTATAAAATCCGGTGTAACTATAATATAAATGGAGCTGTTTCCATTTGTTTTTTTTAATTTTTTCTCGTGACATAGGTTAATGTAGATTGGTGTTTTTAATTAAAACTTTAGATTCCGATTTGTCCTTATTAAAATATAAAAATAAAAATCCTAGGGTGCCTCCAATTAATGAAGCTACTAAAATTCCAATTTTTGCTTGTTGAATGTATTCGGGATTTTTAAAAGCCAAATTGGCAATAAAGAGTGACATAGTAAAACCAATAGAGGCTAATAAACCAACTCCCATGAGATGTTTAAAATTCATTCCCTCCGGTAAATTGGCTATTTTAAGTTTAACTAATAGTGATGATACACCTACTATCCCAATAAATTTACCTAATAATAGTCCTGAAATAACACCTATAGCCACATAACTTGTGGTGGTAGATGCTGTATCGGAAGTAAGAGTTACACCCGCATTAGCCAATGCAAATATGGGCATAATGACGAATGTTACAAAAGGGTGCATCGCGTGTTCCAAACGTTGTAAAGGTGTCATAGCTTGCTTAGTCAACGTACGCATATCCTCCAATATATGAAGTTGTTCAGGAGTTACAGTAGGTACATCATTAGGATCGGCATGTTTAAAGTCGTGTAAATATTCTTTCATTTTGGCAATAAATCCAATTTCGTCTACCTTTACATTCGCAGGAATCGTAAAAGCGGCCAAAACGCCAGCAATAGTGGCATGAACTCCTGAAATTAAAAAAGCCAACCAAAGTCCGCCAACTCCCAAAATTCCGTAATAAAACGTATTTCGGATTCCTAAAACATTAGATAAAATTAAGAGTATTAAAAAAGCAGAACCAACAATTAAGCTTGTAAATGAAATGTCAGAGGTATAGAAAAAGGCAATAACCAAAACCGCTCCAAGATCGTCTGCAATAGCTAAAGCTGTTAAAAAAACTTTTAATGACGTAGGAACTTTATCACCCAAAAGAAATAAAACCCCAAGTGCAAAAGCTATATCTGTTGCCATTGGGATTCCCCATCCACTATGAGCATCACCGGTTGGATTGAAAAATAAATAGATAACTGCAGGGAAAAACATACCACCTATACCGGCAGCAACGGGAAGAAAAGCCTTTTTGGGATTTGATAATTCGCCACCAATAATTTCTCTTTTGAGCTCTAAACCCACAACAAAAAAGAAAACAGCCATTAAACCATCATTAATCCAATGATGTAAGGTTTTATCAAGCATAAATTTATTGTCGATTCCAAAAGCAATTTTGTGTTCCCAAATATGATGATAAGCATCTTTCCATGGTGAATTGGCTAAAATTAAAGCAACAATGGCAGATAAAAACAATACAATACCCCCCGTAGTTGATTTACCGATAAAACGATTTACAGGGTTAATCACCCATTTGTCAATTGGGGTTATTTTAATTCTATATTTCATATTTTTTCATGGCTTTGATAAGGGCGTAAAATTAAGAATATAGTTTGATTTTTAAATAAATTCTGTATAACCATTAGCTTAATTTATGTTTAATTTAACCTTTAATGACTATTTGATATTCATATTTGATAAAAAAAATAGCGGATAGCATTTTTAAGTGTGTATTTTTGCAAAATTCAATTTTTCTAAGCATGTCAAAAAAAGATATATTACTGGAATACGAAGAGAAAAAAAAGCTCTATGGGTATCAGTTAGGTGATATTGACTCTATTTTTGAAAAAATTGAAAAAGCACCAATTAATTACCATTTATTGTATCAATTGCCAACAGGAGGAGGGAAGACGGTAATCTTTTCTGAAATTACCAGAAAATATCTTGAAAAATACAATAAAAAAGTGGTCGTTTTAACCCATCGAATTGAGTTATGCAAACAAACTTCAAAAATGCTAAAAGGATTTGATGTCAAAAATAAAATTATCAACAGTAACATCAAAGAATTGCCCGACCAAGATGAGTATTCTTGTTTTGTAGCCATGGTTGAAACACTCAAGAACAGACTCAATGATGAAAAACTTCATATTGATAATGTGGGTTTACTTATAATTGATGAAGCTCACTTTAATTCGTTTCGCAAATTATTTCATGCCTTTAAAAATACTTTTTTCCTTGGCGTAACAGCCACACCACTTAGTTCAAACATTAAGCTTCCAATGAAAGAAAACTATCAGGAATTGCTTGTAGGTAGTTCTATAGCTACATTGATTGACAAGGGTTATCTGGCTAAGGCTAAAACTATTAGCTATGATGTAGGTTTAACCAGTTTAAAAGTAGGTATTAATGGGGATTATACTGTAAAATCATCCGACGAACTGTATTCGAATATGCTCATGCAAGAAAAATTAATCCAAGCTTACAGTTCGCACTCTTTTGGAAAAAAAACATTAATTTTTAACAATGGAATTCAAACTTCACTTCATGTTTTAGATACTTTCAGAGAAGCTGGTTACAAAAACATTAGGCATCTAGATAATACCAACACAAACGAAGAACGAAAGGATATCCTAAAATGGTTTAAAGAAACACCTGATGCAATTTTAACTTCGGTTGGAATATTAACAACCGGATTTGATGAACCCACCGTTGAAACAGTTATCTTAAATCGGGCAACTAAATCATTAACTTTATATTTTCAAATGATTGGTAGAGGTTCAAGAAAATTACCTAATAAAGACGAGTTTACCATAATTGATTTAGGAAATAATGCAGCTCGTTTTGGCTTGTGGACAGATAAAATTGATTGGCAACATATTTTTAAATATCCCGATCAATACATTCATAATTTAAAGGGCGATGTAGAAATTGAAATGCATTTTTCTTATAAAATGCCTCCTGAAATTAGAGCCAAATTCAAACAAACTCCAGTTATTGATTTTGATGTTGAAAACGAATACAAATTGGCTTTATCTAAGAATCTCAGACCCAAAGTAGTTTTAGATAAATCTTTAGATCAACATGCTACCATGTGTGTAGAAAATTCTGAATCATTATACGAAGCTAAAATTCTTTCAAAACTTTTAGCAGATGATATCGAGAGCCGAATTAGACATTATACGAATTGCTTAAGCAATACAACCAAAAATTACAGAGACTGGTTAATAGAAGATTACAAAACCAAACTTTTAATTGCTATAGGCAGAAAATTCAGAGAATTATTGGATTAGTATAATCTACTTTTTTTTCATAATTGAACTATAATTTATATTATGTAAAATAGAAAAATCAACTTCTCGTACTCCATGCTTTAACTCCAATTGAAAAAATAACAAATAAAATAAGAATCAAAATACAATTGATAACAACTGATATCCAGCCAAGTGTATAAAAATCTAAAAAAGGATACGGGAAAAAAGAAACCCAAAAACCTCTAAGCATTATAAGTGTTAAATATATTAAAGGAAAAATCAACACATTAGATATCCATTTTGAGGTTAATTTTTCTTTAGATTTGAAGAAAATCCAAAATAGTATATAA
This sequence comes from Flavobacterium sp., assembly GCA_024709705.1. Classification (GTDB taxonomy): domain Bacteria; phylum Bacteroidota; class Bacteroidia; order Flavobacteriales; family Flavobacteriaceae; genus Flavobacterium. Next base: position 5,554 of record JANJWE010000176.1, read on the forward strand.
AGAATTGGATTTACAACATGTAATAATTCATCAACGACTTGCTGTAGTCCGCTGCTTGCACTTTGGGTCTTAAAAAAAAAGGAGCTGTATTGAAAAACGAAAATGTAAATACTAAAGCCACTAATATGTTGGAAAGAATGGTAAAGTAACTGAAAAAACGTAAAGTAACTTCAGTAGTAGAAATTTCTGAAAACTGTATCATTAGCACATATTGTGTTACAATAGCAAACCAACCTAGTAAAGCTGAAATAATTGAAAATAATGACTTCATATCTGTTACATTTATTGTTTAAAAATACAAAAAACAAGTATTGTATCACACGATATTTTGTATATTTATACCAATATATAGAGCCATGAAAAATTCAATAGCTGAAAGAATAGCTGATTTTCTAAAAAACTACCCGCCTTTTAATCATTTGACATTTAATGATTTAGTTTCTATTGCACATGAAATTCATGTTGTACACATTGAAAAAAACAAAGTGTTATTCAAAGTTGGTGATGTTACACATCCCTTTTTTTATGTTGTTCGTGAGGGTGCAATTGGTCTATCCGTTATTTCAGATGCAGAAGAAGCTCTTATAGATAAATGTGATGAGGGTGATATTTTGGGTTTACGCCCTTTTTTTGCTAAAGATAATTATCTAATGACGGCAAAAGCTCGAGAAGAAAGCTTATTGTATGCTATCCCTATTGAGGTTTTCAAACCATTTGTGAGTCAAAATCAAGAAGTTCTACAGTTTTTATTGCAAAGTTTTGCTTCCAATACTCGAAATCCCTACGACAAAGAAAACAAAGGCAAGTTAATTTCTGAAAATGTGATTTACAACGAGCCAAATTCTGAAATTCAATATTACAAACCCATTT
>JANJWE010000232.1 GCA_024709705.1 Flavobacterium sp.
CACTATGCCTCTTTTACGTTCCAAAGAATTGACCACTATTATCGATTGTGCCGAAATTTCCATTGCCTTTTGCGACAAAGAACTGGAAGAAGAAATACATTTAGTAAAATCGAATTTTCTTCAAAAAACCTGTTTCTATGGCAATTCACAACTGGAAGAATTAATGGCGTCAAAGCCGAATACTTTTGATAGTTTCCATTCCAAAGCAGATAGAGTAGCATTAATCGGTTTTACCTCGGGAACAACGGGTTTGCCTAAAATGACGGCTCATTATCACAAAGATATTCTGAATATTTGCGAAGCTTTTCCGGCTTATTCACTTCAACCAACTTCCAACGATATTTTTACCGGAAGTCCGCCAATCGGTTTTACCTTTGGTTTGGGTGGATTAGTTTTGTTTCCGCTCTATTTTGGAGCTTCAACGTTTTTAATTGAAAAACCAACACCGGATGTTTTGTTGCAAGCCATTCAAGACCATAAAATCACGATTTGTTTTACTGCTCCAACGGCTTGGCGAATCATAACTACGAAAGTGAAAGACTATGACATTTCCAGCTTACGCAAATGTGTCTCAGCCGGAGAAACCTTGCCATTAAAAGTTTGGGAAGATTGGTACAATGCCACAGGATTAAAAATTATCGACGGCATTGGAGCGACAGAAATGTTACATATTTTTATATCGTCGAACGAAGAAAACATGAAACCCGGGGCAACTGGTTTGGCAATTACAGGTTATGAAGCGAAAATTATTGATGCGAATGGAAACGAAGTTACCAGAAACCAACCGGGAAGATTGGCAGTTAGAGGAATAACAGGTTGCAAATACTTAAATCGAGAAGAAAAACAACAAGAATATGTGCAAAACGGTTGGAACATTACGGGAGATATTTTCAAGCAAGACGAAGACGGTTATTTCTGGTTTGTGGCTCGTGGTGACGATATGATTATTTCTTCGGGTTACAATATTGCGGGAATTGAAGTAGAATCCGTACTTTTAACCCACGAAGATATTTTGGAATGTGCCGTCGTAGGTTTGCCCGATGATGAACGTGGTATGTTGGTTTGTGCTCATATTGTGTTGAAAGATAAGTCTAAAGCAACGGATAACATGAAAAACCATATTCAACACTGGTTCAAAGAAGTAGCCGCTCCGTATAAATATCCGAGAGTGATTTATTTTACGGAGGCTTTACCAAAAACGGAGACGGGGAAAATACAGCGGTTTAAGTTGAAGTAGGAAGTATTAAGATGAGAGTATTAAGTATCAAGACAAAACAAGAAGTATGATTTTCACCAAACAAGAAAAAATAAAATTCAAACACATCGACTACGCAGGAATTGTTTTCTATCCGCGATTTCTGGAAATGCTCAATGATTTAGTAGAAGATTGGTTTGAAGAAGCACTCGACCGACCGTTTTCCAAAATGCATGAAACCAACGGAATTCCAACCGTAGATTTGAAAATACAATTCAAAAACCCGGCTCGTTTGGGAGAAGTCTTAACCAAAAAATTGTGGGTTAAAGAAATTGGGTTTGCCTCTGTGTTATGCGGATTCCAATTTGTGAATGAAAAAGAAGTAACTGTTTTAGAAGGCGAAGTCACCCTTGTCAACGTAAAAATCGCCGAAGACCGAGAAAAAATCAAAGCCGAAGGTTTTTCGGAAGAAATTAAAAATAAAATTATGAGTTACAAATTATGAATTACGATTTAATTTCGTTTTCAAATCCTAATTCGTAATTCCAAATTCCTAATTCGTAATTCCAAATTCGTAATTCCAAATTCGTAATTAAATAACTATGAACTTTCCAAAATTCAAAGCCGCCTCCGTTCAAACCTCCCCCGTTTTTCTCAACGTAGAAAAAACCATTGAAAAAGCCATTTCTTTCATCAAAGAAGCAAGCGATAACGGAGCTCAATTAATTGCATTCCCGGAAGTGTTTGTGGCCGGATATCCGTATTGGAATTGGGTAATGACACCGGTTCAAGGCAGTAAATGGTATGAACAATTATATAAAAATTCCTTGGCTGTAACCGATGAATCGATGAAACCGTTGTTTCAAGCGGCAAAAGATTTCAACATGCATATCGTTATCGGAATTAATGAACGTGGCGATAGTTACGGCGAAATTTACAATACCAATCTCATCATTGACAATCAAGGAAATTTAATCGGAAAGCACCGAAAATTAGTCCCAACTTGGGCAGAAAAACTCACGTGGACAAGCGGAGATGGTTCGTCATTGAAAGTTTATAATACTGAAATCGGACCAATCGGAACTTTAGCGTGTGGTGAAAACACTAACACTTTGGCTCGATTTACGCTTTTATCACAAGGCGAATTGATTCATATTGCCAATTACATTTCACTTCCCGTAGCACCACCCGATTACAATATGGCGGAAGCGATTAAAATCCGTGCTGCTGCTCATTCGTTTGAAGGGAAATTATTTACCATTGTTTCGTGTTCTACCATTTCCAAAGAAATTAGGGACGTTTTGGAACCGGATGTTCCCAATATCGAAGAATTACTAACCCGTAAAAGTTCTGCTTTCTCAGGAATTATTGGTCCAAACGGTGCAGTTGTGGGTGAACCATTAATCGACGACGAAGGAATTGTATATGCCGATATTGATTTGGAAAAATGCATCCAACCGAAACAAATGCATGATATTTTGGGACATTACAACCGATTTGATATCTTTGATTTACGGGTAAATACGGCTCCTACAAGAAAAATTACGTTTATTGATAATCACGAGGAGTTTAATAAGTAATAGTATTAAGATTGAAGTATTAAGTATTAAGACAAAAACATATGGAGGCAAAATATTCAGACGACGTTTACGGAAGAGCCCGAGTGCAAGATTCGGACGAACTGAAAGCTTATTATAAAGATTTAGAAAATCTAGGAGCCGGTGCTTTGTGGACGGTTGCCAACGACATTGAACCTTGGGAACCAAGAGCGAATTCCGTTCCGATGCTATGGAAATATGACAATTTACGTGAATTGGTACTGAAATCTTCTGAACTTGTAACACCGGAACAAGCCGGACGACGTGTAGTCTATTTGGTCAACGATAAACGAAAAGACGTCGCTGCTGCAGTTGGTTGGTTGTATACCGGAATTCAAGTTACTCGTCCGGGTGAATTTACTTCTGCTCATCGGCATCGTGCTTCTGCCCTACGTTTTATCATGGAAGGCGAAAAAGGTTACACTGTTGTTGATGGCAATAAAATCATGTTGGAAGTCAACGATTTTGTGATTACTCCCAATTCCACTTGGCACGAACACGGTGTAGAAGAAGGCGGAAAAACTTGTATTTGGCAAGACGGTCTCGATATTCCGCTTGTGAATGCATTAGAAGCCAATGATTATGCGGTATTGGATGGTAAACAAGAATTAGTAGCTCCATTGAATTATTCACCGATTACTTATGGTTGTGCCGGACTCCTTCCTGCTGATAAAACGTGGGACAAACCGTATTCTCCACTTTTTAAATATTCGTGGTCAAAAGTCTATCCGGCTTTGTTGGAAGCTCAAAAAGTGAATGAATATAACCCATTTGATGGGATTTTTATGAAATATTCCAATCCGTTAACGGGTGGTCACGTGATGCAAACCATGGGAGCTTCCATGCAACTATTACCCGCCGGATTCAAGGGAAAAGCTCACAAACATACCGGCTCGTTTGTGTACCAATGTGCCAAAGGGAAAGGTTATTCCATTATCAACGGGCAACGTTTTGATTGGAAAGAACGGGACATTTTCTGTGTACCTTCATGGGCTTGGCATGAACATCACAATCTTTCGGAAACGGAAGAGGCTTGTTTATTTGCTTTTAATGATTTGCCAGTCATTGAAGGCCTGGGATTGTATCAAGAAAAAACATACGAACAAAACCATGGTTTTCAAAACCATAATTAAATCCGGTTTGCATGAATAAAGTATATAGCTTGTTGTTTTTTTTACTTGTATCTGAACTGCTTTTTTCACAAAAGTTAGCTTTAGATAAAGGTAGTATTCAAGAAAAAAATTATTATCAGGAAATTGATTTTGAAATTGTAAATGATAAGATTATGATTCCGGTTA
>JANJWE010000241.1 GCA_024709705.1 Flavobacterium sp.
GCAGTGTATTGAACGTAGCCACAGCAACAGACGGGACGATAACCGTACCGGGCGAAGAGACAGTAAGCACCGACCCACAACCGAGCATGAGTGTTACTAAAGTAGCCGATGTAGCTACCTATGATTCGGTAGGCGATGCGATTACGTATACCATTACGGTAACTAATACCGGAAATGTTACCTTAACTAATATAGTAGTAAGTGACCCATTAACGGGCATGAACGAGACCATTGCGAGCTTGTCACCCAATGCCAATGCGGTATTCACAACGCAATACACCATTACTCAATCCGATTTAGATGCAGGTAGTGTATTGAACGTAGCCACAGCAACAGACGGCACGATAACCGTACCGGGCGAAGAGACAGTAAGCACCGACCCACAACCGGGCATGACTTTAACAAAAGAAGGCACTTGGATTGATTCTAACAACGATGGTTGGGTAAGTATAGGAGACACAATTTTATTTGAGTTTGTAGTAACCAATACAGGAAATGTTTCTTTAACAGATATCAACATTACAGATGACTCAATGGGACAAGAATTGGAAATCTCAAATGTAACTCCATCAGTTTTAATACCGGGGCAGTCAGGTTTTGCAACGGCTACATATGAACTAACTGAGGATGATATTTTTGCTGGAGTTGTTTACAATATAGCTACTGTAAATGCATCTACATTAATTGGAACTCCAGTAGTAGATGATTCTGAAGATCCAACTCCAGTAAGTGAAGATTCAATGTATTTTAATCCAGAGTGTCCAGAATGTACAGTAGTGATTTTGCCACAAGAACCTAGTATTGCTTTGATAAAAACAGCTACATTCAATGACGAAAATGGGGATGGATACGGACAAGTTGGTGAAACCATAACATTCAATTTTATAATTACTAATACCGGAAATGTTCCACTATCGAATATCACCATAACAGATCCGTTACCTGGACTTGTTCTTACTGGAGGTCCTATTAGTTTGGCTCCTGGTGAAACAGATTCAACTAGTTTTGTAGGAACTTATTTGCTTACCGCACAAGATATATATTTGGGTAGTGTAACTAATCAAGCATTGGTTACGGGTACGAGTCCAATTGGCGAAATTGTTGAAGATTTATCAGATGATTCAACACTTATTGATGATACGCCTACAGTATTGCCAATAACAGGTTGTGTTGTTGAAGTGTTTAATGCTATTACACCAAATAATGATGGATTAAATGACTTTTTATACATACAAGGATTAGATTGTTTTTCGGATAACTCTATTGAAATTTACAATAGATGGGGAGTACAAGTCTTTAAAATGACAGGATACAACAACCTTGACAGAAGATTTGAAGGATATTCTCAAGGAAGAGCAACTTTAAATTCAGACAAAGGTCTTCCAACAGGAACGTATTGGTATGTCTTAAATTATAAAGATTTGTCAGGAAATTCAAATCAAAAAATCGGATACCTCTATATCCAAAACAATTAATGCAATCAGACTGATTTTAATTCAGAAAGATTAAAAATTTTAGAGTATGAAAAATAAAATAGTAATAATAGTTTTAGGATTGATGTGTGGCATTTCTTATGCACAGCAAGATGCTCAATATACCCAATATATGTACAATACAATTAACGTAAATCCAGCCTATGCAGGTTCTAGAGGAGTTATGAGTTTGTTTGGTTTACATAGAACGCAATGGGTTGGATTGGATGGAGCACCAGTTACCAATGCGTTTTCATTAAATTCTCCTATAAATAATAGTAATTTAGGGGTTGGACTTTCGTTTGTAAATGATAAAATAGGCCCCACAAATGAAAACACCATTTCTGTTGATATGTCTTATTCAATCCAAGCGTCAGAAAATTACAAAGTCTCATTTGGTATCAAAGGGACTGCTAATCTGTTTAATTTGGATGTGAATAAATTGAATCCGGCTAATGCAGGAGATCCTCAATTTCAAAATTTATCCAATAATTTTACACCTAATTTTGGGGCTGGGATTTACCTTCACTCCGATAAAACCTACATCGGATTATCAGTTCCAAACTTCTTTGAGAATGTAAGATATAGTGACAATGACGTAGCAGTTAACAAAGAAAGAATGAATTTCTATCTTATTGGAGGACATGTTTTCGATTTGAGTCCGTCGCTAAAGTTTAAACCGGCTTTCTTAGCCAAAGCAGTTGAGGGTGCTCCACTTCAGTTGGATGTATCTGGAAATTTTTTAATTAATGAAAAGTTTGTATTGGGGGCTGCTTGGCGATGGGATGCTGCTGTAAGCGGAATGGCTGGATTCCAAATTTCAGATCAATTATTTCTGGGATATGGATATGATTTAGAAACTACAAGGTTAAGGAATTATAATTCCGGATCTCATGAAGTTTTTCTAAGAGTAGAATTGTTTACTAAACATAACAAAATCGTTTCTCCCCGATTTTTTTAAATCTAAAATAACATGAAATATTTCGTATTAAATATATTCTTCTGCTGTGTAGCAACTTCTTTGTTTGCACAACAAAGACTTGAAAACAAAGCTAATTCAGACTATGAAAAATATGCATATGTAGATGCAATAGCTACTTATGAAAGAATAGCAAATCAAGGATATAAAAATAGTACCCTACTTAAAAACCTTGCGAATTCCTATTATTTTAATGCTAAGCTCATAGATGCTGCAAAATGGTATGGCGAGTTATTCGAATTAGGCGAGGAAATGGAAACAGAGTATTATTTTAGATATGCTCAATCTCTGAAAGCCATCGGAAACTATAAAAAAGCCGATGAAATGATGGAATTGTTTTTTTCTAAAAATAAGAGCGATTCTCGAGGAATATTAGCATCTGCTCAAAAAGATTATTTGGAACAAATTGAAAAGAATTCAGGAAGATATGAAATTCAGGAAGCTGGAATCAATTCAATTTATTCAGATTATGGAAGTGCATTTTATGAAAACAAAATTGTTTTTACGTCTGCTAGAGATACAGGGAATTTTTCCAAACGCAAACATTCTTGGACCGGAAGTAATTTTACACGACTTTATGCCTCAGAAAAAAAGGCAGATGGTACATTAAGCAAACCGGAAAAATTTGCCAATGAATTACAAACAAGATTTCACGAATCTACACCTGTTTTTTCCAATGATGGTAAAACCATTTATTTTACTCGAAACAATTTTAACAATGGAAAGAAAGGGAAAGATAGTG
>JANJWE010000244.1 GCA_024709705.1 Flavobacterium sp.
CAGCGTCCTCGTTGACCATCCTGACTCCCTTTCTCCTGGTTTTCTTTATTAAGCCATATCTTATTTAAGTTTCTCGTCTGAAATTTAAACAAGAAAGAGTCTTAAGGTGTGTTTTCCTATTTTAAAAAAGATTTGGAGGTAATACTTGATGGTGGCCCTTGTGAGTTTGGTATTGAATCTACCATAGTTGGTTTTGAAAATAATGAGTTAATAGTTTATCGATTGGGATCAATCACTCTCGAAGCTTTGGAATCGGTGGTCGGAAAAGTAAGTTTAAAAACCTATGCTGAAGACCACCCCAAAGCCCCGGGAATGCTCAGTAAACATTATGCACCTCAAACTCCTTTAGTTTTGACATCGCAAATTGAGTCTTTAGCACAACAGCTATTGGGGCAAAATGTGGGGTTGATTCTTTTTCAAAAGAGAGATTTAAAATTGCCTTATTCTATCGAAGTTTTATCTGAGAAGGGCTCGTTTGAGGAAGCGGCAAAGCATTTATATGATACTTTGCATCGTATGGATCAAAAAGGATTTGATTTGCTTTTGATAGAACCTTTTCCCGATGAAGGATTAGGAAGAGCATTGAATGATCGATTAAAACGAGCCAGTGTTACCGAAACCCATTACACTTCTAAAAATGTATTTTGTGTATGAATCTGAATTTATTATTAGAGAATCTTACCAATCCGGCTTTATTGTTTTTTGTATTAGGAATCCTTGCAGTTCGGTTTAAAAGCGATTTGGAAATTCCGAATAATTCGTCCAAGTTTATTTCGCTGTATCTTTTGTTTTCCATCGGGTTTAAAGGGGGGCAAGAATTGGTTCACAGTGAGCTTAATCTCTCTATTCTTTGGGCTTTACTGTTTGGTATTTTTGTAGCAGTTGCTATTCCGGTTTATTCTTTTTTTATTCTAAAGCGAAAATTGTCAGTTGAAAATTCCGGTGCCATTGCGGCTGCCTATGGTTCTGTTAGTGCTGTAACTTTTGTAACCGCTGTTTCGTTTTTAGAAATTCAATCCATCCCTTTCGATGGTCACATGGTTGCCGTAATGGCTTTAATGGAAGCCCCTGCCATAATTGTTGGTGTAATTCTCATACGTTTATTTGGTCCCAAAGATTCCTGTAACGGAAAAATGGGTTCTATAGTGAAACATTCATTTACCAATGGCAGTGTTTTCTTGATATTAGGTAGTTTGATCATCGGATTTTTAACCAGTGATAAAGAAGCTATGGGCATTAAACCTTTTACAACGGATATTTTTAAAGGATTTTTAGCTATTTTCTTATTGGACATGGGAATTGTTTGCGGAAAAAAGATAGGCGATTTTTTAAAAGGCGGATGGTTTACAGCCTTGTTTGCTATTGTTATTCCTTTGGTAAACGGTTCTTTGGTTGCGATATTGAGTGGTTTTGTTACCGAGTCAGTGGGTGATCGGTTTATGTTTGCCGTTTTAGCCGCAAGTGCTTCTTATATTGCCGTACCGGCAGCTATGAAAATGGCGGTCCCCAAAGCCAATCCCGGTGTTTTTGTGCCCATGGCGTTGGCCGTTACTTTTCCCTTTAACATTACAATTGGAATGCCTATTTATTTGGGAGTAATCAATGCTTTTTAATCTACCAAATCTTTTAAATGAACCCGTAAGGCTTTGACAGAAATACTGATTTCCCAAAACGAAATTCCCAAGGAAATGAGCAACATTAAAAGACTTCCACCAAAAAGAATAATACCCGGCATTTGATATTCAAAAAAGAGCATCAACATGGCAAAAACAGAGAGAAATAGGCTGAGTACTCCGGCCAATTGCATGTAACGAATCAACGTTAACCGTAGATTCAAATTGGCAATTTCAATCAAAATGCTTTTGTTTTCTTTTTCATCATACGTCTTTTTTAAACCCCGAACAATTTGTGCAATGGTCAAAAACCGATTGGTATAAGCCAATAAAATCAACGAAGTAGCAGAAAAGAGTAGGGCGGGAGTGTCGATGGTTAGGGTCATTTTTTTTTAGTTTCAGGTTTCAGGTTCAAAGTTCGTTAATCTTCATTCATTATTCAATAATTTTTAGAATTTCGTTCTTTACAACTACTTTTCCAGAATTTCCTATTTCAATTTGAATATTATTGAAAATGTAAATGTCTCCCACTTCGGCTAATGGAATTAATTTTGAATCAATTATTTTACATGCTTCTTTTGAAACTAAATTGTCTTTAGATATTCGAATAATTTCTAAACTTCTAATTTTAAAGGATACATCTATTGCAATTTCAGGTATATAAAAAGTAATGTTTTTTAGGGTTTTAAAGTCATCAACTTTAATTTCATTATTTTCAACTGGTCGATTAAAATTTATAATGGGTTCAGGAATTTCTTTTACTCTAAAATGAAATTTTTCAGTTTTATTTTTTGTTCTAACTTCTATAAATAGAGCTTCGGATTGATTGGTAATTATAGTGTATTTTTCGTTATTACTTCCTTTTTCTAAAATTCCATAATCAGAAGTAATTGATGTTATTTTCTTATTTGATGAAATATTCAAGGGATTAACGATATCTTTATAGATGATGTTTTTTGTAGTTTCGTTATAGCAATGAATTGTTGTTTTGTTAGAACAAGAACAAAATAATATCAAAATTATAAAATAATATTTTAACATAAATTATCTTTCAAAGAATTTAATTACTTTACCAAATTACAAATTTTAAATCACAATACTATTATAAAAAAAAACCTGCAAGCTTTCACTCACAGGTCTTACCTCTTTTCTCTTTCTTCTATTTTCTTACTTTATCATCTCAAAACTTCGTTTCACAAACGCCGTTAATTCTTCACCTTTCAACAATCCTTGCGAGATTTTAGCTAAATCCATGGCTTGTTTCACTAAGTGTTCTTGAACTGATTTGTCTTCCGTATTTAAAATTGTAGTTGCCAAATTCGAGTTGGTATTTACTACCAAATTATACATTTCCGGGAAGTTCCCCATACCAAACATTCCGCCACCACCGGTTTGACTCATTTCTTTCATGCGTCGCATGAATTCCGGTTGGGTAATCATGAAAGGTGCAGCATTGCTATCCATGGCTTCCAATTGAACCGTATACGTTGCTTTGGGAACCAATTCTTCTAAAACCGTTTTCAATTTGGTTGATTCTTCTTCCGATAATTTTGAAATTTGCGTGTCATCTTTCTGAATCAATTTGTCAATGTGATCTGAATCGACACGCACAAACGTCAAGTTTTCATTATCGGCTTCTAGTTTTTGAATTAAATGCGAAACAATCGGGCTGTCTAACAACAACACTTCATATCCTTTTTCTTTGGCAATATCAATATAACCGTGTTGTGCTTCTTTGTTCGATGCATATAACACCACCAATTTTCCGTTTTTATCGGTTTGATTGGCACTGATTTTATCCTTTAATTCAGTTAAGGTGAAATACTTCTCGTCTACGGTAGGATACAATACAAAATCGCCTGCTTTTTCATAAAACTTTGGTTCTGAAAGCATTCCGTATTCCAACACTATTTTAATATCGTTCCATTTTTGTTCAAAATCTTCTCGGTTTTCGTTGAATAACGATTTCAATTTATCGGCAACTTTACGTGTAATGTAGTTGGAAATCTTTTTCACATTACCATCCGATTGTAAATACGAACGCGACACATTCAACGGAATATCAGGAGAGTCAATCACTCCGCGAAGCATTACCAAAAATTCAGGAACAATGCCTTCCACATTATCGGTTACAAAAACCAGATTTTGGTACAATTGAATTTTGTCTTTTTGAATTTGTAAATCCGCCGACATTTTGGGGAAATATAAAATTCCGGTCAAATTAAACGGATAATCTACATTTAAATGAATACTGAACAACGGGTCTTCAAATTGCATGGGGTACAATTCCCGATAGAAGTCTTTGTAATCTTCATCCTTTAATTCTGTTGGAGCTTTGGTCCAGGCCGGAGTAGGGTTGTTGATGATGTTATCAACTTCAATTTCTTCGGCTTTGTAATCTTCAGGAGCATCTTCCGGTTTAGGAAGTGTTTCTTTTTTGGTTCCGAATTTAATAGGCACCGGCATGAATTTGTTGTATTTTTTCAACAATTCACGGATTTTGAATTCTTCTAAAAATTCTAAAGAGTCTTCGGCAATGTGAAGGATGATTTCTGTTCCTCTTTCTGTTTTGTCATGCGGAACTAAGGTGAATTCCGGACTTCCGTCACACGTCCAATGAGCAGCAGGCTCGTCTTTATAGGATTTGGTGATGATTTCCACTTTGGAAGCCACCATAAAAGCCGAGTAAAAACCTAGACCAAAATGTCCAATAATACCAGAATCTTTCGCCGAATCTTTATATTTTTCTAAAAATTCTTCGGCACCGGAGAAAGCCACTTGGTTGATGTATTTTTCTACTTCTTCGGCTGTCATCCCTAAACCTTGGTCGATAATGTGTAACTTTTTGTTTTCCTTATCGATTTTTACTTCAATTTTGGGGTTACCATATTCTACTTTGGCTTCGCCAATAGAGGTCAGATGCTTTAATTTTAAAGTCGCATCGGTAGCATTTGAAACCAATTCACGAAGAAAAATTTCGTGATCGCTGTATAGAAATTTTTTGATTAAAGGAAAGATGTTTTCTACAGAAACATTAATTTTTCCGGTTGTCATATTTTGATTTTTAAGTTAAACATTTTGGCAAATGATTAATCAAAAGCAATACCAAAAACAAAAAACTGACATTTTGACGTAGTACAAGTTCTACAAAATTTTAAGGTTTTAGATTTTTACTTTTTATTTGAACCCCTTATCTTTGTACTTGTAATTCTGAATTGTAGTTATGAAAAAAATTGGAATCATTTTTTTAATGTTAGTGGGTATTTTAGGATGTAAAACAAGTGCATCTCAAAAATTGGATACGAAAGCAGAAGTTGATTTAAAAGGGAACTGGGTCATCACAGCGGTTACTTATCCGGGATCAGATGTGATAAAAGTAACCTCTTTTGAAATTGCCGATTCTCAATGTTTTGTAGGAAGCACTTGGAAATTGGTTTCTAATAATAATAAGGGTGAAATGGCTTTAACAAAATCAGGTTGCCCATTATTTGCCTCTCCTCTAACATGGTATGTCAATCAAGAAGGTAATTTTGTGATGAAAGTTTTAGGGGCAGATGTAAAAGCCAAACGCGTTCGCGAGGGGTATGTTTTGCGGGTTGCTAATTCATCAGAAAACCGATTTCAGCTGGTAGACCGCATAAATGTAGGGGGTACTACAGCAGAGGTAGTTTATCAATTTGAACGAACAAAATAATAGACAGTATGAAAAAGCGAAGTTATGTTTTAGCGGTAATGCTCATTGGTTTTTGGATTTTCAACAGTTGTGAGTCCATAAAAAATACAAATAATACGCAACGAGGTGCCGGTATTGGTGCTGTAGCCGGAGCGGTTATTGGTGGAGTTATTGGAAATAATGCGGGTAAAGGAGGAAATGGAGCTTTGGGTGCTGTTTTAGGAGGCGTAGTAGGAGGAACAGTTGGAGGAGTAATCGGGAACAAAATGGATAAGCAGGCTAGAGAAATTGAACAAGCTTTGCCCGGAGCTGAGGTAGAACGCGTTGGAGAAGGTATTAAGCTGGTTTTAGGTGAAAATGCTGTTCGTTTTGAAACCGGAAAATCCACTTTGACAACTCAGGCTCGAGCTAATTTGGATAAATTGGTTCCTGTTTTTCAAAGTTATGCTGATACCGATATTGTTATCTATGGCTATACAGATAGTACCGGAAGTGTAGAGTTTAATCAAAAATTATCCGAACAACGTGCAGCTTCTGTACGAACCTATTTAGCATCAAAAGGTTTAGTGGCCTCTCGTTTTCAAACTATAGGAAT
>JANJWE010000321.1 GCA_024709705.1 Flavobacterium sp.
GATGTAATTCTTTCGCATGACAACCAAATGTGCCTAAATGTATATCGGATAGCACAACGACTTCAACTTTTCTTTTCTTGAGCATATGAATTGAGGTTTTGCAAATTAACCCATTCATTTTCAAATGTGTTTTATTCAAAAGTTAACATTTGTCATTCTAGTATTATCTTACTGTGAAATTGCCAACCTCTAATATTCTGGATTGACTTTCTATTATTAAACTAAAAACCCTATTTTTGTTCAAAATGTTTTCTTTATGGCAGGAAATAGCTTTGGAAATGTATTTAAGTTGACCACTTTTGGCGAGTCTCATGGAGAAGCTCTTGGTGGAATTATTGACGGATGTCCTCCCGGAATTACTTTAGATTTTGAAGCTATTTACATTGAAATGCAACGCAGAAAACCGGGTCAATCAGCTATTGTTACACAACGTAAAGAAGCTGATGAAGTACAGTTTTTATCCGGCATTTTTGAAGGTAAAACTACCGGAACTCCTATAGGTTTTATTATTCCTAATACCAACCAAAAATCAGATGATTATGCTCATATAAAAGATTCGTACCGACCCAGTCATGCGGATTATGTTTATGAAAAAAAATACGGTATTAGAGATTATCGCGGTGGTGGAAGAAGTTCGGCTCGCGAAACGGCAAGTAGAGTAGTAGCCGGGGCTATTGCCAAACAAGTGCTTCAGAATGTAAAAATCAATGCTTTTGTGTCCTCTGTTGGTGAGATATTTATAGATAAACCGTATCAGGAATTGGATTTTTCAAAAATTGAATCGAATCCTGTTCGTTGTCCGGATGTAAATATTGCTGCTCTTATGGAGCAACACATCAAAGAAATCAAAAAACAAGGTGATACTGTTGGGGGTACTATAACTTGTGTAATTCAAAATGTACCTATTGGTTTAGGCGACCCCGTTTTTGACAAATTGCATGCCGAGTTAGGAAAAGCGATGTTGTCTATCAATGCGGTAAAAGGTTTTGAATACGGAAGTGGATTTTGCGGGGCCAAAATGAAAGGAAGTGAGCACAATGATTTGTACAACTCTGATGGCACTACAAAATCTAATTTATCGGGCGGTATACAAGGCGGTATTTCAAATGGTATGGATATTTACTTTAGAGTAGCATTCAAACCAGTTGCCACATTAATTCAAAAACAAGAAACGTTGAATTCTAATGGTGAAATAATCGAAATGCAAGGAAAAGGAAGACACGATCCCTGCGTAGTTCCCAGAGCCGTTCCCATTGTAGAAGCCATGGCGGCATTGGTTTTAGCCGATTTTTATTTACAAAACAAAATCTATCAATAGCATATGAAATTACCCTTACATTGGAAAATAGTGATTGGAATGGTAGCCGGATTACTTTTCGGATTTTTAATGAAAAATCTGGAAATGAAAGGCATCGTTGTCGATTGGGTTAAGCCTTTCGGAACCATTTTTATCAATCTTTTAAAAATGATTGCTGTCCCGTTAATTGTAGTTTCTCTTATTGTGGGTTTGTCTGACTTAAAAGATATTTCGAAACTTTCTAAATTGGGTGGAAGAACGGTATTGTTTTATTTGATTTCTACAGTTACCGCTGTTTCTATTGGTTTGGTTTTAGCCAATATCATCAAACCGGGTAGTTTTATAAATGAAGCTTCTCGTTTGAGTTTATTAGAAAATTTTGCCGGTGATGCCGCTCAAAAAATTGAATTGGCAGAGAAAGCCAAAACCAGTGGGCCATTACAGCCACTTGTTGATATAGTACCCGATAATTTTTTTAAAGCTCTGAGTGACAATGGAAGCATGCTTCAAGTGATTCTTTTTGTAATTTTAATTGGTATCGGTTTGATTTTAATTGAAGAACAGAAATCGAAACCCGTAGTTGATTTTTTTAAAGGATTGAATGACGTCATTATGAAAATAATCGACATAATTATGATGGCTGCTCCCATAGGAGTTTTTGCATTAATGGCTGCATTAATGGTTGAAATTCCTGATTTTTCTACTCTTGGTGCCTTACTGGTTTATGCATTAACTGTAGTTTTGGGTTTACTTTTAATGACTTTTGTATTTTATCCAACTTTGTTGTTAACACTGGCTAAAGTGAATCCGATTCGGTTTTTCAAAGCCATTGCACCGGCACAATTGTTGGCTTTTTCCACCAGTTCGAGTGCGGCAACTTTACCGGTTACCATGGAACGCGTCACCGAACATGTAGGAGTGGATGAAGAAGTCTCTAGTTTTGTTTTGCCGTTAGGAGCTACCGTAAATATGGATGGTACAAGTTTATATCAAGCCGTTGCGGCCATTTTTATTGCTCAAGCTATGTTGCCCGAACCTTTGGATTTACAAACCCAATTGATGATTATAGTTACAGCAACTTTAGCTTCTATTGGTTCTGCAGCAGTACCCAGTGCCGGAATGGTTATGTTGGTAATTGTGTTAGGACAAGCCGGTATTCCGGAAGCCGGTCTAGCTCTTATTTTTGCCATAGATCGCCCTTTAGATATGTGTAGAACGGTAGTGAATGTGACAAGTGACGCCACTGTGGCTACAATAGTAGCCAAATCAGTGGGTAAATTACATGAACCAGAAAACTCCTAAATGAGTTTTAATTTCAATAAAAAAAACGACTTTTAGTCGTTTTTCTTTTTTTTGTCACTATTCATCATTAGCATGACAGCAGCAACCAATCCGATAATCACTAACGCAAATATGCCAATCATAATAAAGGCACCATTATCCCATGAGTACAATGCAAAAGCCAATTTGTTCATTTTGAAGGTATTTATAATTAGTCAAAAATACCGTACTTAATTTTTAAAATATATGATATTTGTCAGGTTCGTTAAAGATTGATTCGTTTACCATTTGGATATTTTACTTCAAAACTAAGTTGTTTTTTTACTGATTGCTTTGAAGGAATAGAAACTTCCCAAATAACAATCCCTTTTTTCTCATCATATTTGGCATCGCCATAATTCAGTTTATCTACTTTGATTTCTTTGTCTTGTGCAATCGGAATACGATCATACAATTTGATTGTTACGGCGGCGGTTTTGTTGTTTTTTAAAGTGATTTCATAATTTTTTGTAATAATGCGATTGGAACCAAACAAAGACTTGTCTTTAAAATTATTAAGTTGTTTTCGCTCCACTACTAAGTTAGGGTCTATTCCAAGTGATATGACCAATTCTTCAGAAGTTTGAAAAGGATCAATAAATGTTTTTCTGGCATAACTGCCATCAGCATAAATACTGGCCTCACCGGCTAGCAAATCGTATTTTTCCCAATCTTTAATTTTAGCAGTTAAAAATACATTTTCACTTAACAAAGGAGCTGAAAAATATTCAAATTGGGCCGGAATTTCAAAGGTGTCAATTTCTATAATAGCCACTTCATCATGAGAGGGAACGGAATAATTTTTCTTGATTTTAAAGACAACCGTTGTTAAGTTTTCTGATTTTTCGTCTCCGGTACCCGTAAGAATTTCTTCCTCCAGCACAACAGAATTAACTTCTGATTTCACTTTTCGGGATGAATATGCTGTTACAACCACTTCACCAAGAGTTTGAGGGTCTTCTTGTAGTTTAACATTTATTACGGTGCTATAAATGGGTAAAGTGGCAGTTTTCATACCTACATAACTTATTTCCAATTCTTTTCCGGAACCAATCGCATTTAGCGAATACCGCCCGTCAAAATCGGTTGTAACGCCATATGAGGTGCCTTTTACAAGTACAGTTGCCCCGGGAAGAGGTTGACCATTTTCGGTTACAACTCCGGTTATTTTTTTAACCGTTGGATTGTATGTGTAATTTGAAGCTGGAGCAGCAGAAGCATAGCTGCGTTGTTTTACAAAATTTAGAAAGTGAGGTTCAACCTCAGGTTTTTCATTGGTAAATGAAGGATTTCCGGTAGAAAGTGTCAGTTTTACATCGTTCCAATCTTCACTGGTTTTTTGATATACATGAGCTTTATATACAAAGTTGAGCGATTCTTTCGTATTTTGAGCTTTAATTTCATAGGTAGGAAACCAACCCGCTTGGGTTACATTGTATTTGATGATAAGGTTTAAAACTGTAGCCATTGGGGCATCAACTTTAATACTGATTTCTCCTTTTTCTTCAGTAATTCCTGAATTCAATTTTTGAAATTCTTGATTAAGCAAATTGATTTCGGAATTAATTTGATTGATTTTTTTGTTGTTATCATAAATTTCCATTTTCAAATTTGTAATGCGTTCGCGGTAATGTTTTGAAAAGGCATTAAGTTTTTCTAATGTTGCAGCTTGTTGTTCGCTACTCAATTTTTTATTGTTACTTAAAAGAGATTCTTCTTCTTCCAAACCTTTATTTGCGTTTTGTAATTGGGCAACCTCACGCTGCTTTTGATTTAATTCATTTTGCAAAGCTTTAACTTTATCAGATACTGTTTTTTTGGGAAGATATGTGATGTCGTAGCCAATTGATAAAATGGATACGTCTTTTAGCCCGCTAATTTGAATGCTGTTTTGGTTGATAAAAGGGGAAACTTCGGTAATTCGAATTACAGAAGTTCCTTTAGGAACTGTTGCCGTGGCATCTGCGGTTACTTGGGCTCCGTTTAAATATACGATAACTTCTTTTGGAGTCGCTTTGGGTTTGATGTGATTAGCCCCAAAAAATGGAGTGGGTAGAAGAAAGAATACAATGGATTTCATAAATTGAAGAATTTATACAAGTATAATCAATTTTAGGATTGCCATCAAAATTGAAAAGTTAATTTAAGAATTTAACTTTCAGTTCTTTTGTAGGAATCATGCAAGTTTCTTTTTTCCCAAACCAACGGTAACGGTTTTTTGCAACATAATCATAAATAAAGTTACCCAACGAACCAGTGAATGACAGATAGGAAATTATTTTGTGCCAACTTTTCAAATCTTTTGCAATTTGCATAGCCGCTTCGGATTTGAGATAATAGGCTTCTCCGGGTACATATAAAATAATGCTATCTACTTTTGTTGAATCAATGCCTAAATACTTGATGATTTGTTGTCCAATTTCCGATTGTATCGAAGCAAAGCGAAATAGGTCCTTGTTGTCATTTTTTATAATGAATTGAACGGAGCTCTCACAAAGGTTACAAACTCCATCAAATAATATAATCTTTTTGTCTTTGGGTATGTTTTCCATATTACAACCGGCTTTTATTTTTTGGCTTCTACAAATTCTAGAGCATCGAGACTCACTTTTGAGGTAAATATACCATAGTTTACCGTAGCTTTATTTTTTTCAATACTATCAATAGTCCCCACGGCTTTGCCATCAGTCATACGAACTCGATCACCAATTTTGAGAACTATTTTTGGTTTTTCAGCTTCTGCTTTAAGAGCTTTTATTTTTTTCTCTTTTTTTACCGTACGAATTTCTTCAACTTTGGCAGTAACTTCTTTTTCAATTTGTTTTTGAATGTTTTCTTTCGCTTTTATTTCTTTAGCTGATGCTTTTTTACGTTTTGAATTCTCTATTTCCACTATTTTCAACAATTCGCCAATTAATACTTTTTTGTCTTTATTATTAAAATATTTAGAAGACAAATCATCCATTTTTTGACCTAAGTATATCAAACGTTGATTGGCATCATACAATTCTTGATAACGTTCTAACTTTTCTTGGATTTTAGCATTAATTGATTCCATTTTTTTGCTTTCCTCACGTGCTTTGCTTTCTTCTTCTTTTAGCGTAAGCGAAGTTTTTTCCAATTTGGAACGCTCTTTTTGAAGGGTTGCAATGGTTTTATCAAACCTAACTTTACCTCCCTCAATTTTCTTTTTAGCACGGTTTATGAGTCCAAAAGGAATACCGTTTTTTTGAGCTACTTCAAAGGTGAACGAACTACCGGCTTGCCCTAAAACCAATTTGTACATGGGTTCTAAAGACTTTTCATCAAAAAGCATGTTGGCATTTGAGGCAAACGGCAATTCGTTGGCCAAAATTTTCAAGTTGGAGTAGTGGGTAGTAATTATTCCAAACGCTTCACGATGGTAAAATTCTTCTAAAAAAGTTTCGGCTAGTGCTCCCCCTAATTCGGGGTCAGAACCAGTACCAAACTCGTCAATTAAAAACAAAGTTTTGGCATTACACTTTTTAAGAAAATAGTTCATGTTTTTAAGACGGTAACTATAGGTACTTAAATGATTTTCAATAGATTGGTTGTCTCCAATATCTGTTAGAATACGGTCAAATAGAAAAGTCTCACTACGTTCGTGAACCGGGATAAGCATACCACTTTGAAGCATCAATTGAAGTAATCCTACGGTTTTTAATGAGATGGTTTTTCCACCGGCATTGGGTCCGGAAATTACAATAATACGGTTTTCGTTATGTAATGAAATGGTTTGAGGAAAAGTAGTTTCACCTTTGTTCTTATTGTTCAAATACAATATGGGATGAAAAGCATCTCTAAAAAAAAGCTCTTTTTTATCAGTAATAGTTGGAAGGATGGCATTAATTTTTAGAGCATATTTAGCTTTGGCAGCCGTTAAATCGATAGCACTTAAAAACTCCTGATAGGCAATTAACAATTCTTTAAAAGGCCGAATTGCATTTGTTAACTGTTTTAATATTCGCGTTATTTCCTCACGTTCTTCGTATTCAAGATTACTCAATTCTCTCGAATATCTTAATGTGGCTTCGGGCTCTATATAGGCAATGCTCCCGGTTTTGGAACTTCCTAAAATAGAACCTTTAACTTTTTTTCGATACATGGCCAATACGGCAAGAACGCGACGGTTTTCTACTATACTTTCTTTGATTTCATCTAAGTATCCCAAACTGTTGTATTGGCTAAGTGCCATACCAAAACTTTGGTTCACTTTGCCTCGTACCACACTCATTTCACGTCTGATATTGATTAAATCCGGAGAGGCATTATCTTTGATAACCCCATATTTATCAACTACTTCATCAATTTTTTGAGTGATATATTTAGTATATTCAACTTGTGAAGCTCTTTGACTTAATTTGGGATAATAGTCATTAAATTTTTTTAAAAAAAGTAAAAGCACATTAACGGTTTCAGAAACTTGTGCTATTTTTCTAAAACTGCTTACTTCCAAAAAACTATCTTCAATTCCAATAAATTTAATTTCATTTGTAATAGAATCAAAGCCATGGTTGGGTAAAGCATTATTATTGGTGAAAGAGGAAAGATATTCTGAGGTTTGCAACAAAGCATCCATAAGATCATCTTTGTTTTTGAAAGGCACAATTTCAAGGGCTTTTTGTTTACCCAATTCGGTGTTGCATCTATCAGAAACCGTTTGTAAAATGGTTGCAAATTCTAAGTCTTTTAGTGTTTTTTCAGTGATGGATATCATTTTATAATCGTAGCAATTTGTAGCAAATTTAGCGATTATTTACAATAGAATGTTTGAATTCTCATTTGAAAAATTGATAGAACTATACTTATATTTGTTAAAATTAAAATCGAATGCTAGACTCTTTAAATCCCAATTGGAAAGCTCTATTAACCGAGGAATTCAAGAAACCCTATTTTGAGCAATTGTTGGTTTTTGTGGAGCAGGAGTATAGTCAATTTAAATGTTATCCTCCGAGGAACGAAATTTTTTCCGCTTTCAATTCATGTTCGTTTGAAGATTTAAAGGTAGTTATTTTGGGTCAAGATCCCTATCACGGACCCAATCAAGCCAATGGGTTGTGTTTTTCTGTTTCAGATGGTATGGCATTTCCACCTTCTTTGGTCAATATTTTTAAAGAATTAGAATCTGATTTAGGGATTCCGATTCCCATTTGGGGAAATTTGGAGCGTTGGGCTTCACAAGGCGTTTTGTTGTTAAATGCAACTTTAACCGTAAGACAAAGTCTTGCCGGAAGTCATCAAAAGAAAGGCTGGGAGATTTTCACTGACGCAGTTATAGCTACAATTTCTTCCCAAAAAGAGGGAGTCGTTTTTCTTCTTTGGGGAACTTACGCACAAAAAAAGGGGGCAAGAATAGACCGTTCAAAACATTTGGTTTTAGAATCAGGACATCCTTCTCCATTGAGTGCCAATAGAGGTTTTTGGTTTGGAAACCAACATTTTAGTCAAACGAATGAATATTTGATCAATCAGGGAAAAAATCCTATAAATTGGTAGAAACTTTAATCAATAGTAAAATTAGCTTTTATAGTTTCAATCTGACCGTCACCATCCCAATCTGAAACAGTTGTCAACTGCAAATCTGTTTCTGAGAGTCTAGTAATTTTGGCCACTGTTGTAATATTGTTTATGAAAACCGTAACAATATCATCCTCCAAACTCCAAGTTCCTGTTACAGTTGTTGTTTCGGT
>JANJWE010000333.1 GCA_024709705.1 Flavobacterium sp.
GAATGGATTGCCCAGACTTTAGATTCTATACTCAAGCAAACCTATACGGACTGGGAGTGTTTGGTTGTGGATGATGGCTCAACCGATTCTACGTGTGCCGTAGTTTCTTCTTATGTTGCCCGCGATTCCCGATTTCGATTGTATACCCGACCCGAGGACCGAAAAAAAGGCCCCAATTCGTGTCGCAATTATGGTTTTGAACAGAGTACAGGTTCCTTTATTTATTTTTTTGAC
This sequence comes from Flavobacterium sp., assembly GCA_024709705.1. GTDB lineage: Bacteria > Bacteroidota > Bacteroidia > Flavobacteriales > Flavobacteriaceae > Flavobacterium. The sequence goes on from JANJWE010000333.1 coordinate 235, forward strand.
AGTGACGATTTGCTTCTGCCCGAAGCATTGGCTACTTATCTTTCCCATTTTGATTCAATAACAGCGGCTGTTATTGCCCCATTGCAAAAGATTTCGGCTGTTGACGGGCGATTTTTGTCTGTTTCTTCTATTGAATCTGACAATCTTATAGAAGCCTATTTTACCGGAGCTGTTTCCTTTTATGTTTGCGGACCGATTTGGCGTCGTTCCTTTTTGGAGGAACAACCTGAACTTTTTGATGAAGAATTGCGGAATTTGGACGATTGGGATTTTAATTTGAGGATGTTATATGCCCAGCCCAAATTGCACTTTTTGTCTACTCCTTTGGTGCATTATCGGCAGCATGATCGGTCGTTGAAACAGGAATTATCTAAAGGGAATCCGGAGGAAATTGCTTCGGCATATCGGGCTCGTTTCAAACATTTGGAGTTGTTAACCCAGCAGAATCCCTCTCAACGTAAATTGTACCAAGGGCATATTGCCCGTTTTTATCGCAAAACGTTGCGAAGAGCTTTAGTTGGTGGGTGGCCTTGGTGGGATTATTACAAAAGCGTAACCCATTTGCTTTTTCAAACTCATGATTTTGCGATTTGGTTTCGGGTAAGTTTGGGGGTTGTTCTTCAGTTGACTTTGAAAAAAGGCTATCGTTTATTGGATTGATTGTCCTATGGCATATGCTACAATTTTTGGGGTAAAAAATACGCTATCCTTTAAAAAATATCCGTAAGTTTATGCCCATGAAGCCTTTGCGAATTTTATATGTAGTGACTACATTTCCCAGTGTTACGGAGACTTTTATCGCTTCGCAGGTTGCCGATATGGTTGATAAAGGACATGATTGTACCCTTTTTGCCTACAATCCCGGTACCGATACTGTAGTGCATCAAATGGTTTCTGATTACGGTTTAACGCAAAGGGCTATCGTTCATTTTAAAAATGCGAAAACCCGTTGGGGCGTATTTAAAGGTATGGTTCATTTTGCCATTCGCCATTTTTTTTCATTGGATTATCCGGTTTTGTTTTCCTTGTTGTTGCCTACAGCCCAACAGGCTGAGCGACGCAAGTTGTATTGGGATATGCCGGTTTTTTTGCTTCGCAAACGTTTTGATGTTATTCACAGTCATTTTGGTTTTAACGGTGTAAAAGTTGCCCGTTTTAAAAAAGTCGGATTACTGCTCAATTCTCGGTGTATAGTTACCTTTCACGGTTCGGATTTAACCCCATCTAAAGTGTCTGAATACCGTTCTATTTATGCCGATATGTTTACTCATTTTGATGCTTTTACTGTAAATACGCCTTATTTGAAAAAGATTTTAGAGCAGGTAGCCCCTTCTTTGAAGTCGGTTTCGGTTTTACCGGTTGGATTTCATCCCCGGTATTTGGAGCCGTATTTGCATTTGCCTAAAAGGCCTCAATTTACCTTGGTTTTTTGTGGACGTTTTATTGCCTTGAAAGGACCTGATCGGGCTTTGGATTTGCTTTCCTGTTTGAAAAATCAAGGGTATTCCGACATCCAACTGTTAATGATTGGCGAGGGACCTCTAGAGGCTCAATTGCGTCAACAAGCTATTGATTTGGGTATTGCTTCACAGATACGTTGGACCGGAGCTTTGTCGCAAGAGGCTGTTTTTGATTGGATGGGCCGATCGCATGTTTTTATCTATACCGGTTTGGAAGAACCGGAAACCGGACGAGCAGAAACCCAAGGATTGGTAATTCAGGAAGCCCAGTTTTTAAAATTACCGGTAGTAGTACATTCGGTAGGAGGCGTTTCGTATGGACTATTGAAAAACGAATCCGGTTTTTTGATAGATTCTGAGGATATGGTTATATTCGCATCCGCAATTACTTCACTTTTCAATGATCCTTCTTTGCGGGATGCCATGGGGGAGAAAGGGCATGCTTTTGTTTGTGAACACTATACAGCATCCCAATTGGGTAATTTATTGCTTGCTATTTATGAAAACCGAGCTTGATTCAACATTGCAGTCCCACCCGTTGGTTTCTATCCTTATTCCAACCTACAATCGTGCCCATTTGCTAGGGGAGACTTTGGATAGTGTATTGGCTCAAACCTATACCCATTGGGAATGTATAGTTGTTGATGATGGCAGTACAGATGATACGGCTTTGGTTGTCTCGTCTTATTTAGCACGTGACTCCCGCTTTTTTTATTATCAAAGACCAGAGACTTTTAAACCCGGTGGTAATGGTGCTCGTAATTTTGGGTTCCAACTAAGTAAAGGGGCTTATATCCATTGGTTTGACAGTGATGATTTGATGGCTCCTCAAAAATTGGAATTAACTTTAAACGGTTTGCTTTTGTTTTCGGCGGATGTGTTTGTTTGCAAACCCACATCGGATAGTCATTCGTTTGCAACGACACTGACCAATCTTCGTGAGGAGTTCTCTACTGATTTTTACCGCACGTATCTATTGAACCGTTTGTCTATACTAACCGGAGATGTTGTGTTTAAACGTGAAGTTGTTGCTCCTTTTACCTTTGATGAAGCCTTGCGGAAAGCTCAAGAGTTTGAGTTTTTTACCCGTGTTTTTGCTCAGCCTTTGCGTATTGTTTTTACTAATTCGGGATTGTGGTACCACAGGGAAACTATGGATTCTATATCCCGTTTGTCCGGAAATTTGAATGAGCATCAATTGAATTCTTTGGTATATTTGTCATCTCAATTGCAAAAACGATATGCTTCCGATTCGGAATTGTTGCATGAGGTAAAACGGTATGGTCGAAAGTTATACATTAGCCTTGTTCAAGCCAAGAAAGTGCGATTTGTTTTTACGCATTACGGCTTTTTTGCTCGTTGTTTTTCGGTTTCGTATCCGGCTTTTTTTTTCTGGATTTTTTACAATTTGCTAACCCAAAAAGGTTTTGATGCTTTGCGAAAAAAAAGCTCACAATCCCTATGAAGTCTATCGTTCTCATATTGCCTTATTTTGGGAAGTGGCCCGTTTGGTTTGAAGCTCATTTGCTCTCCATCTCACACAATCCTACGATTGATTGGTTGCTGGTAACCGATTGTGAAATACCTGAGGTTTATCCGTCCAATATTCGTTTTGTCTCCACAACTTTGTCTGAATTGAATGATAAAGTCAATACCCTAGTTGAGGCAGAGGTGCCGCTTTCGCCCCGAAAGTTTTGCGATTTAAAGCCGGCCTATGGAGATATATTTAAAGAATATATTACAGCTTATGATTTTTGGGGTTTTTGTGATATGGATATCATTTGGGGAGCTATTCGCGACTTTATAACCGATTCGTTATTGGAAGAATATGCAATTATTTCGAGTCGGAAACAAGCTATTTCCGGTCATTTTAACTTGTTTTTGAATACTGAGTACTATCGTACTCTTTACAAACAAGTCCCTCAATATCAAACTCTTTTTGAACACCCTAAATTCCAATGGTTTGATGAGCAAGTATTGACCTCTTTTTTGCAAAAAAATCCCACTTTATATCGTGTTTCTTGGGATTCCATTTTATTAAATGAAGAAAGGG
>JANJWE010000337.1 GCA_024709705.1 Flavobacterium sp.
CAACCATAATTTGTGGGATGCCGATTTAGATTCATTACCCGTTTTCGGAACCATTGCTTCGCAGTTTAACGATCCGGGGATGAATACACTTTACAAAAAAGTGATGGACAAAATCGTTGAAAAAACAGAAGCCAATTTACATTCGACTTTTGAAATCACACGTGAAATGAGTGAGAAAATTTTCGTCATTCCGCCACACCGAACGCGTTACCTTTCTGAAATTTCAGAGAATAACCGCAAGTATGACGAAACGGTTTTATCGCAAGTGGACGTTGCTCAAAAATTATACGGCATTTATAAAACCATCGAATCGGTTGGACACATCAACAAATTAGGATTAACGAAATACGGTTTGAATGAAGAGCAACTGCAAGCGGCTCAATCTTCAACCAATCAAGAATTTTTAAGTTTACTAACCAAAGAATTCGACCGAGTAAAAATGAACCTCGATCCATTCAACTGGGAAATCATTTTGAACTGGGACGAAAAAGTAAACAAATACAAAAACCCGATTTATTCGTTTAAAGTTCGCGACAAGGAAATCAAAATTCAAACGCATACCGAATCCCTTTCGCATTCGCAAATACCAAAAGTAGCGTTACCCAAATACCAAGCGTGGGGCGATATTTTAAAATGGAATTTACAGGAAAACGTTCCCGGAGAATTCCCCTTTGCTTCCGGATTGTATCCGTTTAAGCGAGAAGGTGAGGACCCCACCCGAATGTTTGCCGGAGAAGGCGGACCGGAGCGAACCAATCGACGTTTTCATTACGTGAGTTTGGGAATGCCGGCCAAGCGTTTGTCTACCGCATTTGACTCGGTAACCTTGTACGGAAATGACCCGGATCATCGTCCGGATATTTATGGGAAAATCGGAAATGCCGGAGTTTCCATTTGCTGTTTGGATGACGCCAAAAAGTTGTATTCCGGTTTCGATTTGAGTCATCCGATGACTTCGGTGAGTATGACCATCAACGGTCCGGCTCCGATGTTGTTGGGCTTTTTCATGAATGCCGCTATCGACCAAAATTGTGAAAAATACATTTTGGAAAACAATTTACAAGATGAAGTAGAAGAAAAAATCAACGAAATTTACAAGAAAAAAGGATTCGATAGACCTCGCTATAACGGAGAACTTCCCAAAGGGAACAACGGTTTAGGTTTGATGCTTTTGGGCGTAACCGGAGACCAAGTGTTACCGCAAGACGTGTACCAAGACATCAAAATCAAAACCTTAGCCCAAGTTCGCGGAACGGTGCAAGCCGATATTTTAAAAGAAGATCAAGCCCAAAATACCTGTATTTTCTCCACCGAATTTGCTTTGCGATTGATGGGCGACGTGCAGGAATATTTCATTCAAAAGAATGTGCGAAATTTCTATTCAGTGTCAATTTCAGGTTATCACATTGCAGAAGCAGGAGCAAACCCGATTACGCAATTGGCGTTTACGCTGGCCAATGGTTTCACTTACGTGGAATATTATTTGAGTCGTGGCATGAACATCAACGATTTCGGTCCGAATTTATCCTTCTTTTTCTCCAACGGAATCGATCCGGAATATGCCGTGATTGGTCGTGTGGCGAGAAAAATTTGGGCAAAAGCCATGAAAAATAAATACGGAGCCAACGAAAGAGCTCAGATGTTGAAATACCATATTCAAACGTCAGGACGTTCGTTGCATGCTCAGGAAATTGATTTTAATGACATTCGTACGACGTTGCAAGCGTTGTATGCGATTTACGATAACTGTAACTCGTTGCACACCAATGCGTATGACGAAGCCATTACCACACCAACCGAAGAATCAGTACGTCGTGCAATGGCGATTCAGTTAATTATCAACAAAGAATTAGGATTAGCCAAAAACGAAAACCCGATACAAGGTTCGTTCATCATTGAAGAATTGACGGATTTGGTAGAAGAAGCCGTTTTACAGGAATTCGACCGCATCACCGAGCGTGGTGGTGTGTTGGGTGCGATGGAAACCATGTATCAACGTTCTAAAATTCAAGAAGAATCGTTATATTATGAAACCTTGAAACACACGGGTGAATTCCCGATTATTGGGGTGAATACGTTTTTGAGTTCCAAAGGTTCGCCTACGGTGATTCCAGCAGAGGTAATTCGTGCCACGGAAGAAGAAAAACAATTTCAGATTAACACGTTGGAAACCTTACATCAATTGCATGCTGAAAAGGTAAAAGAGCAATTGAACAACTTGCAGGAAGCCGCCATCAAAAACCAAAACCTTTTTGAACGCTTGATGGAAGCCACCAAATATTGCTCTTTAGGTCAAATTACGAGTGCGTTGTTTGAAGTGGGTGGGCAGTATAGAAGGAATATGTAGAATCTTGTCAGCAATAAAAAAAAACCTTTCAAAATTGAAAGGTTTTTTATTTCGATTTTGATTTGTATTTTTGAAAGAAAAAAATGCAAAAAATTCTTATTTTATTTTTGTCTGTATTTGTATTGAATTCATGTACTTCTTCTGATGAGACTTCTAGTTCTTTTGAATCAAATATTTTGGTAAATAATGTACGTTTTATACCAACATCAGCAAGAGTATTACAAGCCAATTCAAATATTCCGGGGGAATCAGCTTTGAATTTTAATTTATCAAAGGGAACAGTTGGTTATTCAAATTATGAAGCTATTTCATTTAATATTATGTATCCAACCAATTCCAGTACTGCTCCCAGTGGAGTTTATGATTTTGGAATTGGGGTAATTGGTGAAGTGCTTTTTGCGAATGGCACCTATGTCAAAGGAAATTCGTTCTATAGTTTAGCAGGTTTTACGGTTCAGGTTACGCACAGAGGTAACAATGATTTCCGTTTAGATTTTCAAAATATTGAAGCCATCAATCCTGTAACAGGTGGAAGTGTAATAATATCCGGTTTTTTTGATGGAAATATGCAATAATGGATTCACTCAGTCAAATCGTTCTCGGAGCCGCAGTGGGCAATCAAGTGTTGGGCAAAAAGATAGGCAACAAAGCTATTCTTTACGGTGCCTTTGTGGGAACCATTCCCGATTTAGATGTGGTGTACGGAAAATTTTTAGATCCGCTTACCGCAACTGATATTCACCGTGGATTTAGTCATTCGGTGGTGTTTTTTCTCTTGCTGTCGCCCATTTTAGGGTGGATTTTACAAAAACTGGAACATAAAAATAATGTCCGTTTCAAAGAAGCAACCTTGTTTGCATATTTAGGTTTACAAACGCATGCGTTGTTGGATTGGTTTACCACGTGGGGAACCCAATTGCTTTGGCCGTTGGAAACCCGGTTTTCGTTGCAATCCATTTTTGTGATTGATCCGTTGTATACTTTGCCGTTTTTGTTTTTCTTGATTCTTTCTATGAAGAAAAAGAAAGACAATCCCAAACGCCTATTTTGGAACCAAACCGGATTAATCGTGAGTACTTCGTATTTGCTTTTCACGCTTTTCGTGCAATCAATCGTCAAAGATAAATTTGAAAAGCAATTGAACGAAAAACAAATTTCCTACCAAGAAATTGTGGTAAAACCTTCACCATTCAACATCATTTTATGGACCACCAATGTAAAAGTAGAGAAAGGCTATTTGATTGGTGATTATTCTTTTTTTGACACCAAACCGATTCAATTTCAATTCATTCCTATGCAAAAAGAATGGATAACTCCGATAGAAGAAGAGCCTGTCATTCGGCAACTCAAACGCATTTCGGAAGGGTGGTATTGCATTACAAAAAAGGAAGACCAATTATTTTTTAATGACTTGCGTTTTGGGGTGATGAATGCAGATAAGAATGATATGCAGTTTTCGTTCAGTTATCAAATTACGGAAGAAAACGGGGAATTCAAAGCAACAGAATTACCGAATAAAAATAGGGCACAGGCAAAGAAATTGTTGCGAAAAATTTGGGTAAGATTACAAGGAAATTGATTTGAAACTTATATGCCTTATATGTATTAATTAACCATATAAGGCATATAAGTTTTATAAGTTTTTATCCGCGTTGAATTTTCGGGTAATTGCCTTTAGTTTTTCTTTTCTCGCTATTTCCTTCTCCTTCTTTTTGGCTTGCTCTTTGTGCAATTTGTCGTTATGAATTTTTATGTTTTTTGGATTATTTCTGCCCATCTTTCAGTAATTTATCCATTTTTACATACCCAATTTCTAATTTGTCTTCTTGACAAGATTTGGATTTAGAAATTTTCAATTGGTATTTTTCTTTAAATTGTGGAGATAAAATATCTTCAATTTCATAAATGTCATCTACATCTACGCCGTATTTATCATCAATGTGCGAAGTGGCTCCTTTAAAGCCACAATGTTTGTAAAATGAAGTGGCTTTAGCATTTTTAATGGCTTCAGCTTTGTTTTGTGCAATGGTGAGCACTTTATAATGGTATTCCTCAAATTCATTTTCTTTGTAACCCCCTAAATTGAGGAAAAATAGTTTTTCATTGTTAAGTATTTTTTCCTGACGGGCAACAATTTCAATTGAATAACTATCCACGCAAGTCACTTTTCGCCACGCATCAATATGAATTTTTCCTTTCACTTCCGGCCAAAAGGCTTTCATATCAGGAACTAATGCCTTTAAACTTTCACCAATTCCAAAAAAAATATCGTGTTGTTCAGTCAATCTTCCCGGTGGAGTGGCACCCAGCATCACCATAAAAAGTTGTTGATTTTCTTCCATTTTTCAAAAGTAAGAAAAATAAATTAGGGTAAATGGCTCAAAAAAGATAACTTTGGCATAAGTATTGGTTACCTAATAATTGTAAACCATTTTAAAAATTGAATCATGAAAAAATTTACTTTATTTTTAGTGTTTATCGGGATGATAACATTACAAGGATGTACCACTTCAGATGACAGAACGGTTATAGATAATGATACTATCAGTGAGGTTTTCCAAATTACAACAAACTTCACCCCTCAAAATAATTACAGTACCTTAATTCCATTAAATCCTCCGATTTTTAATTCAGATGTAGTTTTGGTTTATCGATTGTGGGGATCAGATGGCGGAAGTCCGGTTTGGAGGTTAATTCCTCAAACGGTTTATCTTCCTCAAGGAGAGTTAGATTATAATTTCGATTTTACTCGTTTTGATGTGAGTTTGTTTTTAGATTCCGATTTTGATTTGTTTTTTGCAGATTCGCAATGGAAATTAAATCAAACATTCAGAATCGTATTAATCCCGGGTTATTTCGGTTCAGCTAGAGTTGATTATTCCGATTACAATAAAGTTATGGAGATGTTAGGTAAAAATGAAAATGATGTAAAATTTTTGTAATAAAAAAAAACAAATCAATATCAAATAATTTGATTAAAGGAGCTTTAGAGCTCCTTTTTTTTGTTTTAACGATTTTTTATGCAATTTGACGATTTTATGTTAATTTAAGTAAAATATGTAAGAATTTAGTAATCTCAAAGCCACTCACAAAGAATATAAAGTTTCCAAAAACAAAATAAACCTTAACAATGAATTTTAATTTTATCCTTATTTAGGATTAAAATTCATTTGATTATAGTATTATTTTTTGTTGATTGTTTAACTTAAAAAAAGAAACCAGAGTATTCAAAAAAAAATTAAAAAAAGCTAGTATTTACAAGATTAATTTGACCTCCCCAAATCTATTTATCTTCTAATTTTACTCATGAAATGGTATTAACCTAATATCGTTTATTATGAACAAAATTATTTTTTTTAATCCAAGTTATTTACTCTCATTTAGTTGTTGTAGCTTTTCGAAAAACGAATTGCAAGGAGGAGTAAGTAGAAGATTTTCAGGGATTAACCGGATTTTTATGGTAATCACCTTTTTTCTGCTTTTTATTACTTCTACTGTTTCGGCTCAAGTACTTCTTGATGAATCAGTAACTGAAACTAAATTTAAACCTAATAGAGTAGGTACAGATGATTCACAGTTAAATGTTTCTGTACTACCATCTTCAGGTTTGTCAAGTACCAATTGCGGTAGAACATACAGCAATACAGTTTGTTGGGGATCCCCGGCACTTAGTCATTATGTTCTTCAGCTTGCCAATTGTTTTACGGCTGCTGATATTCAATCGGTATTGATAAATGGTGTCCCATACAATGCCTGGTCTGTTGGAACAGATCCTTCATGTGGAGCATATGGTCTTAAATGGGACAATTTGAATTTAGGCGGTAACACCTGTGCCACTTTTACAGTTGTTTTCAGGGATGATTATGTGCCTACTTCAACCCTTGGTTTCTCAAAAGCAGGAACCAACTGTACATCGGCTCCTGCAAATGGACCCTCTTGTCAAAGATGTAGTAATTGTCCGGATGATTGCAGTATTCAAGGTGTTCAAACTGTTTGTCCGGGTTCTACTGGAACAGTATTTACCGGAACTGCAGGTTTAAATTACCAATACCAATGGACAATCCAAGGAAATGGAACTATTTCAGGTTCTTCTACACAACAACAAGTTTCGGTTAATGCCGGTATATCTTGTAATACAACTTATACTCTTAACTTAAGAATTACAACACCGGAAGGTTGTATTTCAACATGTTCTTACACGGTAAATATTTCTGATATAGAAAATCCTATTGTTCTTTCAGGTCCACAAAACATTACCTTAGAGTGTGGAATGGCTATACCGGAGCCAGGAGAAGTAACAGCTTCAGATAACTGTGGTACTGTTTTTATTCAGTTTTTAGGTGATTTTGAATACCCAGGCGATTGTGCTGGCGTTTATTTGTTACAAAGAACCTGGAAAATTTCAGATCGATGTGCAAACCATGTTTATCATAAACAACTTATTACAATTTTAGATACTACCCCACCTATAATTAGTGGTGTGGGTGATTCTTATACAATTCAATGTCCGGGAGAACCTGTTTTTAGTACTCCAACAGTTTCTGATACCTGTGATGCAAATCCAACTTTAACTTTTGTTGATACTCAAAAATTAAACAATTGTGGTTTGGGTGTTTACACTAGAATTTGGACTGCTACTGACTGTTCAGGAAATACTTCTACTGCAACTCAATCGATTACAATTGAAGATACAACAGCACCAGCTATTGTTGCTATTTCAGATTATATGTTAGAAGGCTGTAATGCAGCTTGGCCACAATTGACTACAACATGGAGCGACAACTGTTCAGCAGGCGGTTCTGTTAGTGGAGTTGCCGGAGATGTAGTAGCATCAGAAGACGGATGTACTCAAAGTCGTACCTACACATTTAGTGTAACCGACGATTGTGGTAACAGTGCAAGTGTAAGCACCGTTGTAACCAGAACATACGATGTAACAGCACCAGCTATTGTTGCTATTTCAGATTATATGTTAGAAGGCTGTAATGCAGCTTGGCCACAATTGACTACAACATGGAGCGACAACTGTTCAGCAGGCGGTTCTGTTAGTGGAGTTGCCGGAGATGTAGTAACATCAGAAGACGGATGTACCCAAAGTCGTACTTACACTTTTAGTGTAACAGACGATTGTGGAAACAGTGCAAGTGTAAGCACCGTTGTAACTAGAACATACGATGTAACAGCACCAGCTATTGTATCTATCTCTGATTATATGTTAGAAGGTTGTAACGCAGCTTGGCCACAATTAACTACTACATGGAGCGACAACTGTTCAGCAGGAGGTTCTGTTAGTGGTGTTGCCGGCGATGTAGTTACCTCAGAAGACGGATGTACCCAAAGTCGTACTTACACATTTAGTGTAACCGACGATTGTGGTAACAGTGCAAGTGTAAGCACCGTTGTAACCAGAACATACGATGTAACAGCACCA
>JANJWE010000192.1 GCA_024709705.1 Flavobacterium sp.
GTGATTATAAGCTTGCTCTAAAGTTCCTGAACTTCTGCTTAAGAGGTACTCTTTTGTTACTATTGTTTTACCATCTGCATCATCTATCATAGAAGTATTTTGTGAGGGTAGTCGAGTTAGTCCGTTTTTCAGTACTATTAATGCATCACTTCTTTCAAAATTTTCAACGTTATCATTGTTATTGGAGTCAATTGCGTTCCCAATCACAAACAATCGATCTGTTGCGTTTGTTGCCCTGAACTGGTTTAATCCGTTTGATGAGGGAGTATATGTTGTTGCTCCGATGCCAATAACCATTTCCCCATAACTCGAGGAAGTATTGTTCTTTCCAAATGCGGTTGATGCCCAACCATCTGTATGTGTTCTATCACCAAATGTAGTTGAATTATTTCCACTGGCATTAGTGAAATTTCCACTGGCAAATGACCTATCGCCAAATGCAAAACAACTATTTCCTATCGAAGATGAAGATTCACCATTTGCCTGATTTAATCTCCCCATAGCAACAGAATAGTCACCAATAGCTGCACTACCATAACCTAGTGATACTGACCCAAATCCTGATGCTTCACTATTTCTGTTTACTGCAAAAGAATATTCTCCCATATTTACATCATCCCATCTGTTGTTTTCTGCATAACCCGCTCTAAAAGCTGCATTTCTCGGATTGAAAAACATACGAGTACCAGTTCCTGTAATTTCTGTGTCTATAGTATTTCCTGAACCATAAGTTCCCGTCACTAAAAAACCATCATCACCATTAATGCGAACAGCACCATCGGTTGCCTCAATATTTTTTCCAACTCCTGCTCCACCTTGGTCATATGATTGATCCAATGTGTTTCCGGTAATTGTCTGCGTAATCGGTATCCATTGCGTACCATTAAAAAAGTAAAAACCTACACCGTTTCCGCCAACGGTGGCAGCATTGGTATTCCAAATTAACAAACCAGTTGCAGCAGTATTAGTTCCGTCTAACATTGTTGTTGTAACATTAGTTAAACTAACTCTTGGCACTAAAACCCCTTTGTTTGTGGCTGCGATATCCAACATGGATGATGGATCGGGTGTGGTAGTGTTTACACCCACTTGTGCATGTAGTAATACATTTAACAGCAAAAAGAAAAATACGGTAATTTTTTTCATGACAATAAAATTTTTTCCCAGTGGTTGGTGGTTAGTATTGGTTGTAGGGTAAATGCAAATCGATTTTGGGCAAAACCTTTAATGACTATTTTTTTGTTTTCACTTTTTAAAGTGTCTTTAAAAACCAAAGTATGATCGGTTTTAAGACGAATTTCCAACAGATAAAACCCGTTTGTTTCGGTGTAAAGTGTGATGGAAGAATTAGATAAGCTAAACATAGTTGTTAGATTTTAATCTAAAACTATACTAACTCGCTGAATTACAAAGATTAAATAAAGTGAAGAGAGCTTTTTTTTAAGTGAACAAAGCTTTTTTCTAAGTGAAGATTATAATAAGGTAATGTTTTTCATTAATTCATCACGGTATGATTTTCCCACAGGAATTTTGTGTTTACCAATAAACAGAAATCCTTCTTGAAGCGAAGAAATTTGGGAAACCTGCACCACAAAAGAACGGTGCACCCGAAGAAATTTTTGAGAAGGCAATTTTTCTTCTACACTTTTTAACGTATGGCTAATCAAGGTTTTGTTTTGTGAAGTGATGAGGTAACAATAATTATCATACGCTTCTAAATACAAAATTTGGTTTAATTCGATTCGGATGAGTTCTCCTTTATTTTTTATGAAAAAAGAATCATTTTCTTCGGTAACCGAAACGGAAGGTTTTTGAAGATGGTATTTGTGCAAAGCTAATTCGATATTCGTTTTTAATGTTTTTTCATTAAATGGTTTTACGATATAGCCAAAAGGTTCAGTCGCTTTCACTTTTTCCAAGGTGGCATTATCCGATAAGGAAGTTAAAAAAATGAATGGAGTATCAGTTTTCTTTTTTAAATGATTCACAAAATCAATTCCGTTTAATTCGCCATCTAAAGTGATATCAACCAAAATTAAATCGGGTTGAAGCGTTTCTACATCAAAAGCCGCTTCTTTCACATTGTCAGCCATTCCGCAAATTTCATAACCTTCTTTCTCAAGACTGGTTTTGATGGTTTCGGCAATCAACGGCTCGTCTTCCAATATGTAGATTTTGGTTTTCATACAACTAAAATACTATTTTAATTCAATTCTTCAAATTTAGTAATGACAAGAGTAACTGTTGTACCATTGTTATTTTCAAAAGAAACAGTCGCTTTTAGTTTTTTGGCTAACGAATGAACCAATTTTAAACCAAAAGATTCGGGATTGTTTTGATTAGAAATACCAATTCCATTATCGGAAACTTTCAGTTCATAATTAGCATGTTTTTTTAAAAAGGAAACTTTCAATTCCGGGTTTTGAATTTTTTCGGGGAAAGCATATTTAATCACATTAGTTATTAATTCATTAATGATTAATCCAATAGGAGTGATGGTGTCAATGCTGAAAATTTTACTGTCAATTGCTGTTGAAATTTTCAAATTTTCAATACTGTCTGATTGATTTTCAATAATATCATTCACTAAATCTTCAATGTATTCTTTCGAATCAATCCCAACCAATTGGTCTTTGCTATACAATTTTTGATGAATCAAAATCATTGATTTTACACGGTTTTGTGCTTCCTTAACAGCTAAAGAGGCTTCTTTATCATGGATGTTTTCGGATTGTAGATAAAGTAAACTCGATACAATTTGAAAACTGTTTTTTACCCGGTGATGTGTTTCTATTAATAACGTATTTTTTTCGTCAACCAGCATTTCTAATTGGGCTTTTTGTTTGTTTACTTTTTTCTTCTGTTTGATATTCAGGTAAACCAAATAGCTTAAAACTAAAATAATAACTCCAAACAGAATGATGTAAATTAACAATTGGTTTTTCTCTTTAATTTTTTTCTGAAGTTCTTCTTCTTTTTTCTCCGTTTGGTATTTCGTTTCTAATTCATAGATAATATCTTCTTTCTGTTGGAATTTTAAACTGTCATATACTTCAATGTAACGATTGAGATAATGAGTAGCTTCCTTATAATTTTTCATTGACTCATATGTATTCCCAATCGATTTGAGCATGATACTTTTATTTCTTAAATTTTCTGTTCGATCCAATAATTTTTTTGATTTATTTAATAAAGAATCAATGCCCTCAAAATTTTTAGACTTACTTTTTGCATTAATTAAATAAGAGTAATCCATTATATCGCCTTCTTTACCGGCATCCGGATTAAGTTTAATAGCTTTTTCAAGATAGACAATAGCTTCATCAAACTTATTTTCCCTAATTTTTAAATTTCCTAAGTTTGAATATGTCGAACGCTTGGTTTCTGTTGATGTATCATATTGAAGACTTTCTAAATAGAATTTTTCTGCTTCATTGTATTTTTGATTACTCGAATGGATTGAACCTAAATTGATTAAGCATTTTGAAAGTAGTTCTCTGTCATTTAACTTTTTAGCCGATTCTAATGCTTTTAGATAATACTTTTCAGCTTTTTCATATTCATCAGTTGTATGAAACATTACTCCAATTGAATGGTATAAATTTTTTACATAAGAAAGTTTTTTCTGTTCACCTATTTTAATGGCTTCAAGATATAATTCAGAGGCTTTTTTATAATTATTTTTTATAATTTCAAAGTAAAGGCCTTCTACTTCAAGAGTTTTAACATGGAGTAATTTGTTTTTTTCTTCAAGAGAAATTTTTTTAAGTTCAGAAATATAAATTTTAGCACTATCATTACCGGTTAAAATTAAATCCCATGCTTTATCAATGTAAAAATCGGGTTTTTTAATTTGAGAAAAGACTGCTGAAAAACTTAATAAACAAGTTATAATAAAGTAGACTCTTTTAAATCCCGAAACCATCTAATACAAATGTTAAAAATTACCTTATGTAAAGACAAATATTAAAATTAGCCATTACTTTTGATAAAAATATGAAAAAATATAATAATGTATAGATTATTGTTATTTATCCTTTTTGTTTTACTTATAGAAGTTTATGCATTTCAAGCTTTTAGAACCTTATCTAAAATAAAATGGGTTCAATATTCCTATGTTCTTTTGAGTATACTTATTTTGACCTTCATCATTTATTCTTTCACTCAATTTGATCGTCGTGTTGGTCAAAATTCGAGCACACTTTTTACTTTTGGTTTGTTGTTAATTGTTTATATACCTAAAATAATTTTGACATTAATTATGTTTGGAGAAGATTTTTACAGAATTATTTCTGGCACATTTTCCTATTTTTTAGGTAATACTAACCAAAGTTCTTTTCTTCCTGAACGAAGAAAATTCGTGAGTCAAATTGCTCTTGGTGTTGCAGCTGTACCTTTTTTATCCCTTTTGTATGGAATGACTAAAGGGAAATATAACTTCAAGGTCATCAAACAAACTTTATTTTTTCCAGATTTACCCGACAGTTTTGACGGTACAACCATTACACACATTTCTGATATTCATTCGGGCAGTTTTGATGATCCTGAAAAAATTCAATATGCGGTTGATTTAATCAATGAGCAAAATTCCGATATGGTTTTGTTTACCGGTGATATCGTGAACACACACGCCACCGAAATGCATCCTTGGGTTGATACATTCAAGAAAATTCATAATCCA
>JANJWE010000005.1 GCA_024709705.1 Flavobacterium sp.
ATTACATTAACGTATCTAAATCCGTTTCAAACCGTTATTATTGGAATTAGAGCCTATAACACCGTGAATGAACTAGCCTACAAGCAAGAGATTCTATTTGAATTTGTAAAAAATGGAGGAACTCTTATCGTTCAATACAACACCACTGGGAAACTCACTGTTAAAGAGTTAGCCCCATACCCTCTCAAAATATCTCGAGATCGGGTAACCCAAGAAGATGCCCCGGTTACACTTTTGGAACCTGAGCATAAAGCCTTAAACTTTCCCAATAAAATAACTTCCAAAGATTTTACCGGTTGGGTACAAGAACAAGGTTTGTATTATCCGGATGAATGGGATGAGCGTTTTGTTCCTTTGATAGCCTCTAACGATTATAAAGAAACACCTAAAAAAGGAGCTTTACTTGTAGCAAACTATGGAAAAGGATATTATATTTACACAGGCTTAAGTTTCTTCAGGGAATTGCCTGCGGGAGTATCCGGAGCTTATCGATTGTTTTCCAATTTAATATCCTTAGCTACAAAACCTTAATTGTATGACACAAAAGAAATTAGTTAGCATTAAAAACATATTCATTGCCATGCTTTTAATCAATGCGTTTTACATATTGGTTTTTTATTTTATTATGAAAATTTACTCCTAATATGCAAACAATCGATTGGATTATACTCATTTTTACCTTGCTCTTTATTGTGTTTTATGGGGCATGGAAAACCAAAGGCAGTCAAGATGTAAAAGAATACATTTTGGGTAATAATGAGACCAAATGGTGGACCATAGGAATTTCTGTGATGGCAACCCAAGCCAGTGCTATTACATTTCTCTCTACTCCCGGACAAGCTTTTCACGACGGAATGGGATTTGTACAGTTCTATTTTGGACTCCCCCTTGCTACATTGATTATTTGCTTTTTCTTTATTCCGATTTATCACAAACTAAAAGTTTATACCGCATATGAGTTTTTAGAAAACAGATTTGATCTCAAAACCAGAAGTTTGGCAGCTGTTTTATTTTTGGTTCAACGGGGATTAGCTGCCGGTATTACTATTTATGCTCCGGCAATTATACTCTCTTCTATTTTGGGATGGAATTTAAATTGGTTAAATTTTATAATTGGTGTACTTGTAATCATTTATACGGTTTCAGGAGGAACGAGAGCGGTAAATGTAACCCAAAAACAACAGATGTTCATCATCATGGTTGGGATGTTTTTTGCCTTTTACCTCATTTTACAATACTTACCTAAAGAAGTAACGTTTTCCAATGCATTACAAATTGCCGGTGTAAACGATAAAATGAATATTTTAGATTTCTCGGTAAATCCAAACAGTCGATATACGTTTTGGAGCGGAATAACCGGAGGTGTTTTTTTATTTTTGTCCTATTTTGGAACCGATCAATCTCAAGTTCAGCGGTATTTATCAGGAAAATCCGTTAGAGAAAGTCAGTTAGGATTAATATTCAATGGCTTTTTAAAAGTTCCTATGCAATTTTTTATATTGTTAACCGGTGTGTTAGTATTTGTCTTTTTTCAATTTAATAGAGTACCGTTAAACTTTAATCCATCGGCACAAAAAGCAATCGAAAAATCTGAATATAAAGAGGAATATAAGCATCTGGAGGAAAATTTATATTTCATACAAGAAGAAAAACAAAGGGTTACCCTTGCCTATGCTGAACAACTCAATGTAGATGTAGACAATCCCGCTTTGCGTAAAAGAATCATTGCTTTAGCGGAAAAAGAAAAAAATATTCGAGAAAAATCAGCTGAGTTAATTAAAAACATCAAACAAGAATCTAACGATAAGGATTATGTCTTTATTCATTTTATTTTAAACTACCTTCCCAGTGGATTAATAGGATTACTATTGGCTGTTATTTTATCGGCTGCCATGTCTTCAACGGCTTCAGAACTTAATGCTCTATCTACAACAACAGTAATTGATATTTACAAGCGAAATTTAAAAAGTGAAAAATCAGACAAACATTTTGTTAGGGCTTCAAAATTTTTCACACTTCTTTGGGGTATCATTGCTATTTTATTTGCCTGTTTTGGAACTTTAGTAGAAAATTTAATCCAATTGGTTAATATAATTGGTTCAGTCTTTTACGGAACCATTCTTGGCATATTTCTTGTGGCTTTTTTTATCAAATACATCAAAGGAAATGCAATCTTCTATGGCGGTTTGATAAGTCAGATTTTGGTATTTGTTATTTATTACAACTACATCCATATTTATCCTTCCGGTAAAGAACTTTTAGGATATTTATGGCTCAATGCCATAGGCACCGTTATGACTATTACATTTGCTTTGGTTATCGAAACTATGTCGAAACCCAAATCCAATTAAAATTATCATGTCAAAAAAAATTTGGGTAATACTTTTATTCCAATTTCTTTATTTGGGGTTACGAGCTCAAGAAGTTACGGTATTAGATGCTTTGACTCATGAGAAACTCGAAGCAGTTACCTTGAACACACTGCAACCCAAAGTATCTGCTGTATCCAACAGTCAGGGTATAGTTCGCATTGACTCCTTTAAAAACTTAAAGAAAATTTATGTTCGGATTTTGGGGTATGAAACTCAAATTTTGAGCTACAATCAAATTGTAAATGCAGGAAATAAAATATACCTAACTCCAGAAAGTACTTCATTAAATGAAGTTTTAGTATCTGTTTCAAAATGGGAAGAGACGCGTAAAAGAGTTCCCAATTACATGACCACATTTAAGCCCAAAGACATAATCTTAAACAACCCCCAAACGGCGGCCGATATGGTAAATGCTACCGGTAAAGTTTTTATGCAAAAAAGTCAACTGGGTGGTGGCAGTCCGATGATTCGGGGTTTTGCAACCAATAGGGTTTTGATAAATGTAGATGGTATTCGAATGAATAATGCAATATTCAGAAGCGGAAATATTCAAAATATAATTTCTATAGACGCCAATAGCATTCAAAATCTGGAAATCATTTTAGGACCCGGAACCGTAATTTATGGAAGCGATGCCATTGGTGGTGTAATGAATTTTTATACTCTTGAACCCAAAATTAATCCCGAAAATTACGATTCCTACAGTGGCAATGCATTGAGCAGATGGTCATCGGCAAACAATGAAAAATCATTGCATTTTGATTTAAATGTAACACAAAAAAAATGGTCTTTTTTAACCTCGGCAACCTTTAGTGATTATGACGATTTACGTATGGGAACAAATGGTCCAAGAGCCTATACCCGACCCGATTTTATTCAAACAGTTAACGGAATTGACGAAATAGTTGAAAATTCTAATCCAAATAAACAAATCACATCGGCCTACAGCCAAACCAATTTTATTCAAAAAATTCGATTTAAACCCAATGAAAAATTGGACTTTATCTATAATTTTCACTATTCTGAAACATCCGATTTTGCCCGATACGATCAACTTTTAAGACGAAGAGACGGAAATCTTCGTTTTGCCGAATGGTATTATGGTCCTCAAAAGTGGATGATGCACCATCTTAAATTAAATGTTTTAAAATCTACAAAATGGTATGACAAAGCTTTGTTTAACATAGCTTACCAAAAATTTGAGGAAAGTAGAAACAATCGTAATTATGGAAGCACCAATCGCAACCGAAATTTTGAAGAAGTTGACGCTTATTCGGTTAGTTTAGATTTCATTAAACGATTTACAGATCAACATAAAATGTCTTATGGCATTGAATACATCTTAAATGACATCTCTTCTTTTGGAAGAATCGAGAATATAGAAACATTAAACTCGGCTCCTGCTCCATCCAGGTATCCCAACGGTTCAAATTGGCAATCTCTAGCCGCTTATTTTCAGTATGAAAACAAATTGAGTAATCGGTTTACTTTGCAATCCGGATTCCGGTTCAATCAAATTTGGCTCGATGCCCAATTTGATCAAACTTTTGTAAACTATCCCTTTGAAAAAACCGAAATCAATACCAGTGCTTTCACGGGAAGTTTTGGTTTTACCTATCTTCCCAAGGAAAAAACAGCCTTATTTTTTAATTTAAGCACGGCTTTTCGATCTCCAAATATCGATGATATTGGAAAAACATATGAAAGTACACCCGGTAATGTTGTGGTACCCAATCCCAA
>JANJWE010000008.1 GCA_024709705.1 Flavobacterium sp.
CACTAGAGCATTATATGGTAGTTGAGCTAAAAACGGGATTCGAACCCGCGACCCCGACCTTGGCAAGGTCGTGCTCTACCAACTGAGCTATTTTCGCATTCAAAATTTTTAAAGAACTGCAATGCTTGTGTTGCAATGCGGATGCAAATGTACTATATTTATTTACTTTTACAAGCATTTTTTTAAAAAAAATAGCGTCAAAAAAGTAACTTTTTGAATTCTAAAAGAATAGCCTTTACTTTTTGAGCAACATTCTTTTAATTTCATTCAACTTCATGAGGGCCTCAACCGGAGTTAGCGTATTAATATCGGTTGCCAAAATTTCTTCCTTAATTTCTTCCAGTAATGGGTCGTCTAAATTGAAAAAGCTCAGTTGCATTTCATCTTTGGATGCTTTAATGCCCATTAATTCCTCGCTAGAATGATTTTTTTCTAATTTTTTTAAAATTTTATGAGCTTTTTGAATAACCGATTGGGGCATCCCGGCCATTTTAGCTACATGAATTCCAAAACTATGAGCCGTTCCTCCTTTTACTAATTTCCTAAGAAACAACACATTGTCTTTCAACTCTTTAACCGAAACATTGTAATTTTGAATTCTATTAAAGGTAACTTCCATTTCATTTAACTCATGATAATGGGTAGCAAAAAGAGTTTTAGGTTGACTGGGATGTTCATGTAGATACTCGGCAATGGCCCAAGCTATTGAAATCCCATCATAGGTACTGGTTCCTCTACCAATTTCATCCAAAAGAACCAAACTTCTGTTGGAAATATTATTCAAAATGGAGGCCGTTTCATTCATTTCTACCATAAAAGTTGATTCTCCCATTGAAATATTATCACTGGCTCCCACTCTAGTAAAAATTTTATCTACTATACCCATTCGAACTGTCTCGGCAGGCACAAAACTTCCCATTTGAGCCAAGAGCACAATTAAAGCAGTTTGTCTTAATATAGCCGACTTACCCGACATGTTTGGCCCGGTTATCATGATAATTTGTTGCGTTTCTCTATCTAAATAAACGTCGTTAGCAATATAGGGAACTCCTTCAGGCAATTGCTTTTCTATCACCGGATGACGCCCATTGAAAATTTCCAAATCAAAACTTTCATCAATTGTAGGCCGAACATAATTACTATCTAGGGCTAATTGTGTAAACGAACTCAAACAATCTAACTGGGCAATCAATCCTGCATTCAATTGAACGGGTTTAATGTAAGTCCCAATCCAAATAACCAATTGTTCAAACAATTGAGTCTCCAATTGATGTATTTTATCCTCAGCTCCTAAAATCTTAGATTCATATTCTTTTAATTCCTCAGTAATATAGCGTTCTGCGTTAACCAACGTTTGTTTTCGAATCCATTCTGCGGGAACTTTATCTTTATGCGTATTTCGTACTTCTATGTAATAACCAAACACATTGTTGAAGGATATTTTTAAAGATGAAATTCCTGTACGTTCAGATTCTCGGGCTTCAATGCCTTCTAAATATTCTTTCCCGGATGTAGAAATGGCTCTCAATTCATCCAACTCCAGATTAATTCCTTTGGCTATGGCATTCCCTTTATTAATAGAAACAGGAGCATCTGAATTTAAAGTTGTTTTTATTTTTTCTCGAAGTAAATCACAACTATGCAAACTATCCCCAATGGCTTTTAACGATTCGTTTTGGCTTTCTAAAGCAATTTGTTTGATGGGCGCAATTGCGTCAAGAGATTGGCATAAATAGATGACTTCTCTAGGAGAAATTTTTCCGGTTGCTACTTTTGAAATCAATCGCTCTAAATCGGAAATTTGCTTGATATGGAATTGAATCTTTTGAAGAATCTCTTGCTTTTCTTTTAAATAAGAAACCACTTCGTGTCGGGCATTTATTTTTGCAGCATCTTTTAATGGCAACGCCAACCAACGCTTAAACAACCTGGCTCCCATTGGAGAAATGGTTTTATCTATAACATCCAAAAGTGTTACTGCATTAGGATTGGTACTATGATACAATTCTAGATTTCTAATTGTAAAACGATCCATCCAAACATAGGCATCTTCTGCAATTCTCTGAATGGAAGTAATGTGCTGAATCTTATTGTGCTGGGTTTCGGATAGATAATACAATATAGCCCCCGAGGCAACAATCCCTTCTTGTAATTCCTCTACTCCAAATCCCTTTAAAGAATTGGTTTGAAAATGTTTGGTTAGAACTTCAACCCCATAATCTTCATTGTATACCCAATCTTCCAAAAAAAACGCATGATAATCTTCCCCAAAAGAAGCTCGGAATTGACTTTTATTTTGTTTTGGTATTAATATTTCGCTTGGATTGAAATTTTGCAATAATTTATCAATGTATTCTTCATTTCCTTGAGCTGTTAAAAACTCTCCTGTAGAAACATCCAAAAAAGAGATCCCTAACTGTTTTTTTCCAAAATGAATAGCAGCCAAAAAGTTATTGGTTTTAGCCTGTAAAACTTCATCATTCATAGAAACTCCGGGCGTTACCAACTCGGTTACACCTCTTTTAACTATAGTCTTGGTCATTTTTGGATCTTCTAACTGATCACAAATGGCCACGCGAAGTCCGGCTTTGACCAACTTGGGCAAATAGGTGTTTAAAGAATGATGTGGAAATCCGGCTAAAGCTGTTTCGGTTTCAGAACCAGC
>JANJWE010000011.1 GCA_024709705.1 Flavobacterium sp.
CACTAGACAAACTAGACAAAACCTATGGCAAAGGTACTGTAATGAAAATGGGAGATAAAGCCATTGAAGAAGTAGAAACCATTTCTTCAGGGTCTTTAGGATTAGATCTTGCTTTAGGAGTAAACGGGTATCCAAAAGGAAGAATAATAGAAATATATGGTCCGGAGTCGTCGGGTAAAACTACACTTACACTTCATGCTATTGCCGAAGCTCAAAAAGCGGGTGGAATTGCTGCTTTTATTGATGCCGAACATGCTTTTGACCGCCATTATGCTGAAAAACTGGGTGTTGACATTGAAAACCTTATTATTTCGCAACCGGACAACGGTGAACAAGCTCTAGAAATTGCCGAAAATTTAATTCGTTCAGGAGCCATTGATGTTGTAGTTATTGACTCGGTTGCAGCATTAACTCCCAAAAGCGAAATTGAAGGTGAAATGGGTGATTCCAAAATGGGTTTACACGCTCGTTTGATGTCACAAGCTTTAAGAAAACTAACGGCAACCATTAGCAAAACTCACTGTACTGTGTTTTTTATCAACCAATTGCGTGAAAAAATTGGTGTGATGTTTGGTAATCCTGAAACCACAACCGGTGGTAATGCGTTAAAATTTTATGCCTCTGTGCGTTTAGACATAAGAAGAGCTACTCAAATTAAAGATGGTGAAAATGTAATAGGAAACCGAACCAAAGTAAAAGTGGTTAAAAACAAAGTAGCTCCACCATTTAGAACAGCCGAATTCGATATCATGTATGGTGAGGGGGTTTCCAAAACCGGTGAAATCTTAGATTTGGCTGTAGAATTTGAAATTATAAAAAAATCGGGCTCATGGTTTAGTTATGGGGATACCAAATTGGGACAAGGTCGAGATGCCGTTAAAGCCTTAATTAAAGATAATCCTGAATTGGCAGAAGAATTGGAAATTAAAATTAAAGAACGCATCAAAGATGCCGAATAAATAAAGAAACCCGAAATTATCGGGTTTTTTTATTTTTAACGCAACCTTGATTGTGTTTTTGCATCTAGTATAAAATACGAATACCCAAAATGAAAAAATTAATATGCTTAATTGTGGTAACCCTCTTTTTTTCGGCGTGTACACCGGAGGATTTACCCAAACAACATTTTGAAATTTTACCTGTAGAATATTATACTATTCCGGAAAGTTTTGTTTTTCAAAACACCTATGAAATAAAATTGTTCTACAAAAGACCCAATGACTGTCATGCTTTGGGAGGCATTTATTTTGACCGTTATTTCAATATGCGAACGGTAGCCATTCAAAGTATTGTTTATGATCGAAATGACTGTGTAGAATCGCAAGGTGAAATTTATGAAACCTCATTTCAGTTTTTTGTATCCAATTTGGAAACGTATACATTTCGGTTTTACAAAGGAACAGATGATGAAGGAAATCCAATTTACGATTATATTGATATACCGGTAACTAATAATTAATACAAAAAAGTCTTGTGGGTTTAGAGTCTCTCATTAGCGAATGCAAAAAAGGCAGCCAAAAAGCACAAGAACAATTGTATCGTTTACTATCGCCAAAATTATTTGCTCTATGCGTAAAATATTCCAAAAATTACACAGAAGCTCAAGATAATTTACATGATGGATTTTTATTGATTTTTGATAAAATCCATAAATACGAAGGAAAAGGTTCGTTTGAAGGTTGGGCCAAAAAAGTGGTTTTAAACAATATTCTTCAGAAATACAGAGGCCAAGTTGTTTTTGAAATTATTTCTGAAAAACATCAAACCCCAACTGAAATTGAGATTGATACCGAAGAAATAGATCTTGTTTTTTTAACCAAATTAATCCAAGAATTACCCGATAGATACCGCTTGGTTTTCAATTTATATGTATTAGATAATTATTCGCATAAAGAAATAGCTCAAATGTTACAAATATCAGAAGGAACATCAAAATCTAATTTATCGAGAGCCCGTGCTATTTTAAAAGAAAAAATAGAAGCTAAAAATTCATTCAATAGAATTGAAGCCCAATGAAAGAAAATAAAAATATAGATCGCCTTTTTCAAGAACAATTCAAAGATTTTGAGGTTCAACCGCCTTTGGAATCATGGATAAGATTGGAAAAAGAACTGAATAAGAAAAAGAAAAGAAGAGTTATTCCTATATGGTGGTGGTTTTCGGAAATTGCCGCAGTATTAATTGTAGGAGGACTTGCTTTTTATGCCGCTCAAAATGATAGTTTTTCAAAAAAGAACTCCAAAAAGCCTTTGAATATAGAGACAAACAATATCGTAATTGCACCTTCTGAAAACTCGAAAATTTCAAATACTTCAATAGATTCTTTTACTCAAAATAACACTAAAGAATCCAATATTGTTTTCTCAAAACCAATCAATACAAAATCCGACTATACAAAATCTGATTCCAAACAAAACCCAATCAAACCCAATCAAACCCAACTAGCCGATAACAAAGACGTATTCTCAGAAAAAAATGAAAATGCTATAAACACAAAACCGTTTGAACTTATGGTATATTCTGATTCCCCATCAAAATCAGATTCATCCCAAAATCTAGTTACAACAACTGAAAAACAAAACATACCTATTACGTTGGAAGAATTGCTAAATACAAATGAAAAAGAAGAAAAACCAAAGACCGAATCTAAATCAAACAGATGGCATGTGACTCCATCATTTGCTCCTGTTTATTTAGGTTCGTCTTCCAACGGTTCTCCTATTGATTCTGAATTTAACAACAACCCCAAAGAATTAAAAAACACCACATCTGTTGGAATTGGTATTGCCTACGAAATAAGTCCTAAACTGAAAATCAGATCCGGATTGCATCAAATCAATTTTGATTATTTAACCAATAATGTAGCTTTTTACCC
>JANJWE010000013.1 GCA_024709705.1 Flavobacterium sp.
TTAAGATGGAAAATTATATTAAAACACTAAATTAATGAATCAACACAAAAAAAATAAAAATCCAGATAGTTTTCTTGAAATCAACAATCATCATTCTTCAATCGTTAATCAATTATCAAATTGATTAATTGTCACATTACCCAATTGACACATTGACAATTTTCCCTCCTTCCCTTGCCAATCGATAATTAAATTTTATATTTGTCATCCAAACTTTTTTGATGGAACAATTTGTAGTATCTGCCCGAAAATACAGACCCCAAACGTTTATTGACGTGGTGGGACAACAGGCTATTACCAACACATTGCTTAATGCCATCGAAAACAATCACTTAGCTCAAGCATTGCTTTTTACCGGACCTCGTGGGGTGGGAAAAACAACTTGTGCAAGAATTTTGGCTCGTAAGATTAACCAACCCGGTTATGACGATCCGAATGAGGATTTTGCATTTAATGTGTTTGAATTGGATGCCGCTTCCAACAATTCTGTGGATGATATTCGGAATTTGATTGACCAAGTTCGCATACCGCCCCAAACCGGACAATATAAAGTATATATAATTGACGAGGTGCATATGCTTTCTCAGGCAGCTTTCAATGCTTTTTTGAAAACATTGGAAGAACCTCCCAAACATGCTATCTTTATTTTGGCTACGACCGAAAAGCATAAAATCATTCCAACGATACTTTCCCGTTGTCAGATTTTTGATTTTAAACGAATTACGGTAAAAGATGCCAAAGAACATTTGGCTTATGTAGCCAAAAATCAAGGTGTTCAATACGAAGATGATGCGTTGCATATCATTGCTCAAAAAGCCGATGGTGCCATGCGGGATGCCTTATCCATTTTTGACCGTGTAGTTTCCTATTGCGGAACTAATCTGACCCGTCAAGCCGTAACTGAGAATTTAAATGTGTTGGATTATGAATCATACATCAACATTACCGATTTAATTTTAGCCAATAAATTACCGGAATTGTTGATGGCCTTCAACGATATTTTGGCTCGTGGTTTTGATGCTCATCATTTTATCCAAGGTTTAGCTTCCCATTTCAGAGATTTGTTGGTTTGTAAAAATCCGTCAACCTTAGTATTATTAGAAGCCGGAGAACAAGCCCAAAAAATGTACGGTGAACAAGCTCAAAAATGCAGTCAAGATTTTTTGTTGAAAGCCATTGAATTAGCGAATAATACCGATTTAAAATACAAATCCAGTCAAAACCAACGTTTGCTCATCGAACTTTGTTTGATGCAATTAGGCTCTATCACATTTGATGGAGAAAAAAAAAAGTTGACGGATATATAATTCCCCCCTTTCATTTTCTGGGAAAATTAGGTGCGATTGAAGTTGCCAATACTTCCGTAGAAGTGGTTCCGACCGTTAAAATTGAAACTCCAAAATCTACATTTCCCGAAAACACAATTGAAAAACCAAAACCGGTACTTCAACCACTTTCAACTGAACCAAAGGTTTCTGCATTTTCTCTATCGAGTATCAAACAGAAAAAAGAATTAGCAGAAGCTCAAAAATTAGTCATAAGAGAAACCATTCAATGTCCCACAGAACCTTTTACCGAAACGGATATGCTATTGCAATGGAATAAATTTGCTCAAAAATTGGAAGAGCGTGGGCAAATGATCATGCAATCGTTACTGTTGATAAACGACCCCAAATTAGAAGGAACCAAAATTACCCATGAACTTCCAAACGAAGGAACTAAAATAGAGTTTGAACGTACCAAAAATGAAGTTTTAGGATACCTTCGCGGTATGTTGCACAACCACGATATTGAAATTGAATTGGTAGTCAATGAAAAAATGGAAAATAAACGGGCCTTTACTCCTATTGACAAATTCAATCGTATGAAAGAAATCAATCCGAATTTGGAGTTGTTACGAAAGACGTTTGATTTGGATGTTTAATTTTATTTCGAATTTGAGGGTTTTTAATTTTATGTAGTTAGTTACATTTTATTCATAATAATTCAGAAGATTTTTTAAGATACTAATTTAATAGAGCAATGAAGAAAATATTTATTTTTTTATGGTCGGTGATGGCATGGTCACAGACTGAAATCGTCACTGATATTACACAAGGTGGTGCAGTAGACTTTACCAATCAACCCATTGTGCCACAGGCAAATTTTTCTCGTTCTCAAGTTATATATTACAAACAAAATTTAGCATTTCGAGGCGAAATAAACCAAATAAGATATAAAAAATCATTTACAACTGCCTCTTTAGAAAATTCATTTGAATGGGTTGTAAAATTAGGACATACCACACTTGAAGAATTCAGTAGTACAACTGGTTTTATTCCTAATTCTGAATTAACCGAAGTTTTCAATGGAACAGTAGGAAGCATTGGGGATGAAGTAGTCATTACTTTTACAACACCATTTTTTTACAACGGAGAGACAAATTTAGTAGTTCAAGTACAAGAAATAACACCCGGTGGTGCATCGAGTGGATTGTCTGGCTTCTATGGAGTGGAAGACTTTTTCAATCCGCCAAATCGTAGTATTATGACCATCACAGATAACACTGGAACTTCTTTATCCATTGAAAACTCTTATCCTCAAACACGTTTTTTTGGTGCTTTGGAACGATGTATAATGCCTACATTTCAAACCAGTGTTCAAAATATTACACAAACATCGGCCACGATAAATTTTCAGAATAATCCCTTAATCTCTTCTTATCGATATGCTGTTTACCCTGACAACACACCGATTCCAAACAATCTTGAAAACACAACTTCCACTACTGTTGAACTGACTAATTTATTACCCGCAGAACGTTACCGGTTTAGTGCAATATCAGAATGCGACAGTCCACAACCACGGTATGGCAGTCAAACTTTTAACACTAAGCCAATCGAAATTGCTGTGCCTCATACGATTACTTTTGATGCAGAGAACACACGTGATTATTTTCCTCCAATAGGTTTTCCCAGGGTTAACGTAGATGAAAGTGCTGCCGACAATTCGGCCCAAGGCTTACTATTTCGATCTAGATCATTTCAGCTTAACACGCCATCTTTTACTACTTCTGGTGATGTTTTTGCTAATAATAGCTCTTATGTTAGCAGTGCCGAATTCCTTATCGATTTAACCAATAATCCAACGAATCCAGTTTTTACTTTTCGTTTAAAACAAAAAATTGGTGCCACTTTTAGAGTTCGGTTAAATAATTTTCAACCGCTTTGGTACTTAACACCCGGAACAACAAATGATGCTGATTTTGAAACCATCGTAATTGATTTGAAACCTTACGTAGGGCAAAAGATAACACTCACAATGGAACATGTAAGTGACTTTACTTCTACTAATAATCCGCGGAGCAGTTCGGTAGATTCTATCGAATTGAAGGAGGAAAATTGTTTAATTGCAACAAATGACATTTTTACTACTCAAACCACAACAGCAATAACAGTAGACGGTATTGATACAACTTCTTTGTATGATATTGCAATAGTGCCACAAACTATCAAACTAACAGACAATTCGTGGTCTACTGTAACTTTACCTTTTACTTTTGAAGGATTAAATGTGGCCTCTGCCTACAAAATATATGTTAGAAAAAAATGTGCTGAAGATATTAGTAAATGGGTAGAAAAATTTGTTTCTACATTGCCCGAAACTATAGTTCCGCCACATGTTGCAACTTTTATTGATACGCCTGGTGTCTTTGTTGCACCAAGATATTCGATTGGTGGCGACTTGAATTTTTCTAACGGCAGTAATGTTGGATCACTATTTCAAAGAAGTAGCAATGCAACTTGGGTAGGTGGCTTAACAACCACTGAAGATCAGGCATGGAATGAAAACAAAGATTTTATGTCCTCTTTATTTATGATTGTTGATGCTGAAAACATGAGTTCATTGAGCATGACCGTTAGACATCGCGTTCGCCGAATTGGGTCAAGTTTAACTTCTTGGTTTAGAATTTTGATAAATGGAGAACAGTTTGGTCCAAGCTATAATGGTACTGTGAATGCTCAGTTTCAGAATTTAGTAGTGAACTTAGACCAATTCGTTGGAACACAATTTACGGTAGAATTGCAACAAACAGGTCGCTCTGTTGGGTTTTTAATTGCTGGCAATGATGACCGAACCGATATTGCCAATGTTACATTTCAAGGCTTATTATCTGTTGATGAAAATCAATTTAATATGCTGAAACTATTTCCAAATCCTGTTAAAAATGAATTATTTATAACAAATTTGAACAATGTAACATCTGTTGAAATCATAAATAGTAAAGGTCAATTACTGCAACGTTTTGATGCTGGTTTAACCTCAGAATTACAAGTTGACACCTCGAGATGGT
>JANJWE010000195.1 GCA_024709705.1 Flavobacterium sp.
ATGCACCACCGGGTCTTGAACTACCCATCTTGCAATAGCTGGGTCATACTGCCTCATATCCATGTCGTACATGTTAAGCCCCAACTCATCCTGCCACTCCTTCCCATTATACTTATACTGATACCCTGCATTAGGAGTCTCAACTATCAAAATAGGGTTAAGCTCGGTTTCGTCTATAAATTTTTTCTTGGTGGTATTGTAATTCTTATGCTTTAAACCAAACGGATAGTAATGATTCTCTTCTAATAAAGTAAGAACGTTGGTTTGTGGGTCTAAGGTATAACTTAATCTGATATTTCCCAAATGATCGGTGTAATTATAGACATAATGAAAAAAGGGAACCTCAAATCTAGTTAAGCTTTGTTTTACATAGCCCTCGGCATGCGGAAAAAATTGTAGCTTATCATCTACATACTGGTAGCCGGTTAAATAATCGGTTGTAGTTGTAATTCCATTTTGGACAACCCGCTTTTGAACTTTTACACCCTGAGCATTGTAACGGTAGTAAATATTACCACTATTGGAAAATAAAATTCGTACAGGTAAATTCAGGTGGTTGTACCAAATGCGTTCAATTCCTTTATTGGCATCGGCAATCATATTTCCGTTGGCATCATACATGTAATCGTCTCCTTGGGTGTTCCCATCCACAAATCCCTCCGGACTTGCACTGTTATCACGTACACGCTGTAATTGGTTTTTAATTTGTGGGTGATAGGTGTATTCCAAATCGTCTATCTGTGTTGTAAAAATAGGGTCGTCCAAAGTTCCATTACGTTGCAATGTGAGAATATTGCCGTTTTTATCATACGTTAAGCTTTCATTGTAATTGTTAGTTACCGGATTATTCCAGGTAGGTTTTTGATAAACCGCTTCTTTCAATCGGTTTAAATCATCATAGGCATAACTATACTTTCTAAGTACATTATCAGAGGAGGCTTTCCAGTAGGTCTCGGCAATATTGCCGTTATACAATTCATGTACCCCAGCAATACTTGGTCCGGCTATTTCGTGGTAACCAATCTTAAAGGCAAATAAATCCAAAGGGTCTGAACCTTGTTGCAGAGCATTTACATCGTTTATTTCTTTCAACCAACCTCTAATGTTGTATTTGTAATTCACCCGTTGCAAGACATTGGCTCCTGTTGGGTCGGTTCCTCCAACATTTTTTACCAGAAGTTGTCCCAACTGGTCATACTGATTGTAACTCAACAACTCCGGAGTAAGATTGTTTATCTGATGCATATGAGATAACAAACGGTCTTGGGCACTGTAAGTAAACCAATCGGTCTTGGTTATCAAAGGTGAATCACTTTTTCTCCGCTAAATGACTTTTAAAAGTCGTCAAAAACCACGAAATCCTAAGATTTTCGGGGTTTTTTGTTTGATAATACTTCAAAAAAACACATTCTTTTTCAAATTTCAAGGTGCAAAATCGAGACCCTAAAAATAGTAAAATCTGGGTCTCGCTAAATGGTAAATAAAACTTGAAAGTATTTGGTTTTATTGGGGTTGTAAACTCCTTTCGATAGTAATACTATATTTTGAACATCTTGATTTCAGACAAACCTTTACTTAACTTATTGTTCAATTTAAATTTACGAATTTTTCAAAGAACAAATCTAAAGGCTACGCAAAGTCCTCTTTGCAACAACGCTCCGCACCCGAGCGAAACTTTTTATAGGATATTTGTCCTGAACTCTTTACAGAACTAGGGATTGAACATAAAAAAAACCCTAACTAAAAAGTTAGGGTTTAAATTTAATTCTTTAAAATTTAATTTTTAACACATCGAACAGAAAATCCAATTCTTTTATTTACCGAATTTGAAACCAAATTTGGCATCCCATTACTTATTGCACGGTGTTGACCCAATGAAGTTGAGGATGTTGTAAATGCCCAAAAATAGGCACTGTAATTCAAATTCAAGAAAGTTCCGTCATTTAAACGATATCCTCCCGGTTGTGCCGAAAATAAAGTTGTATTGTTTAAATTTAAATTATTTCCCGGGGCACCCGTGTTTGATGAACTCGTCCAATTTTCTTTTGATGCTAGTGATTTGGCTATTTTATTTCCGGAATGTGACCCATCATAATTGTACCCAGAACTAATCAAGTAATTCTCCAAAACAACAAAATCGGCTTCCGTTGCAACTCGGAAATTACAAGGACAAATGTTTCTGCTGTCCTCTATAGCATACCAATTGTAAAGTTTACCATATACAGAACCCGTAGTAGAACTATTATTATAGTTACTCCATGCAGGTGTTGTTAATGAACTCCACTGCGTACTTGATGAAACATTAGGAATTAAATCACCATTACAAAAGCGAGTAGTTTTCAAATTTTCTTTTAACCAAACTTGATTCCCTATTTGAATAGTTTGGTAAACATTTCCATCTCCATCATAAACCGGTGTGGGAATTTGTGCTGTTGTAAATGAAAGCTGACTTCCATAGCTTGTTCCTACTGAGTTTGTTGCATAAGCCCTTACATAATATTGAGTTGCGGGCTGAAGATTAAGTAATGTTGAAGTAAAATTAGAAATTCCCGTACCTTCATTTGTTTTCGTATTTAAGGAAATTGTCGGATTAGGATATGTACTCCAAACCACCCCTTTACTTAGAATCGGACTGCCGGAGTCTGCAATAGAATAACCTCCGGATACCGAACTATTAAAAGTAACAGCTGTAATCACTTGAGTCTGCAAAACAGGCAGTCCCGGTAAGGTAGTAACCATTTTAGATTCCGTGTAATGCACTCCATTAGCATTGACTGCATAGGCTCGTACATAAAATTGAGTAGCAGCCGGTAATTGATTTATTAGTGAAGAAAATCCTCCAAATCCTTCACCTGAGATGGTTTGATTTTGGGT
>JANJWE010000067.1 GCA_024709705.1 Flavobacterium sp.
CACTACTCATAATAATTGGTATTTATTACGCATTTAAAATCTTAGCCCGATTTTTAATGCCCATTTTGTTGCGAAAGATGGTTCAAAAAGCAGAACAAAACTTTAAACAACAAGCCGATTTTTACAATCAAAATCAAACGAAAAATCAAACTTCTTCAAATGCCCACGCTACACCAAAACCTAAAAAACAAGTAGGTGAGTACATAGATTATGAAGAAGTAGAATAGTTCGTTTTCCTTTACTATATTTACAGTTGACTATTAAAAATTTACAATGAAGTATTTTCAAAGATTTCTTCCCCATCTTTTAGCTCTTTTAGGCTTTGTTCTTTTGTCTCTGGCCTATTTTTATCCGGTTTTACAAGGCAAACAAATTTCGCAATCCGATATTGTACAATATACGGGTATGGCCAAAGAACAAAACGATTTTAGACAACAAACCGGCGAAGAACCCTATTGGACTAATAGTGCTTTTGGAGGAATGCCCACCTATCAATTGGGTGCAAAATATCCGCACAATTACATCAAATCGGTAGATAGTTTGTTACGCTTTTTACCCAGACCTGCCGATTATCTTTTTCTCTATTTTTTAGGTTTCTATATTCTTTTATGTGTTTTGAAGATAGACCCTCTTAAAGCTTTTTTTGGAGCTTTAGCTTTTGGGTTTTCTACCTATTTGATTGTTATTCTGGGTGTAGGACACAATGCAAAAGCTCATGCCATTGCCTATATGCCCATGGTTGTAGCCGGTGTTTTATTGGTTTTTCAAAAACGTTTTATAGTTGGGGGCTTACTCACAATGGTTGCTGCAGCTCTCGAAATTCAAGCCAATCACTTTCAAATGACTTACTATTTGTTATTACTTCTGATTGTGATTGCTGTTTATTACATCTATGCGTTAGCCAAAGCTAAGGAGTTTAAAAACATAGCCATAGCAATGGGTGTTTTTGCAATTGCCGGAATTTTAGCATTAGGTGCCAACGCTTCAAATTTATGGGCTACAGCAGAATATACGGAGTTTAGTACCCGGGGTAAAAATGAATTAACTTTAGGTCTTGATGGCGAAAAAATAGAGACCAAGTCGGGGATGTCTTACGAATACATTACCGAATACAGTTATGGAATTTTCGAAAGTTTCAATCTAATAGCTCCTCGACTTTTTGGAGGCGGAAATGCAGAGAAGTTAGATGAAAAAAGCAACTTGTATGATTTCTTCATAGGATTAGGTGCTCCCGAAAACGATGCTTTAGAATATGCCAACAATGCACCAACTTATTGGGGAGATCAACCCATTGTTGCGGCACCGGCCTACATAGGTGCGGTGGTTTTCTTTTGGTTTGTTTTGGGAATGTTTACAGAGAAAAGAAAGTTAAAATATGCTTTCCTAGCCGGAGCAGTTTTATCGTTACTGCTTTCTTGGGGAAAAAACTTTCCACTACTTACCGACTTTTTCATTTCTTATTTTCCGTTGTATAACAAATTTAGAGCCGTTTCATCCATTCAGGTAATTTTAGAAATGTGTATACCTGTAATAGCTATATTGGGTTTGCATTCCTTTTTTAAATTAAACAAAGACGAACAGTGGAAAGCCTTGTGGAAATCGGCTTCGGTTGCCTTGGGTATTTTGGCTTTACTTTTTGTAAGTAAAAGTGCCTTTAATTTTGCCGGAGGCAGCGATGCATATTTCAGACAGGCCTATGGAGAGATAGGTCAACCTTTTATTGATGCTTTAAAAGAAGACCGCAAAGCTATGTATTCCTCAGATTTATTGCGTTCTATGGGTTTGATAGCTTTAGTTTTTGCTATTTTTTGGTTGTTCATAAAAGAGCGAATGTCACAAGTAATGGCTTTGGTTTTGGCAGGTTCTGTAATGGTTCTAGATTTAATTGTTATTGATAAAAATTATGTAAACGCACAAGATTTTGTTAGTGCCAGAGAAGTAATGGAACCTTTTCAACCTACTCCGGCAGACCTGAAAATCTTGCAAGATACCGATCCGAATTTTAGGGTTTATGAGCCCAGTCAGGGTATGGCCAGTGGAAGGACTTCGTATTTTCATAAATCTATTGGGGGATACAGTGCTGTAAAGCCTCAGCGAATGCAGCAATTGTATGATTACCAAATTTCTCAAAATAACATTCAGGTTTTAAATATGCTTAATGTGAAGTATGTTATCCAAACCACTGAAGAAGGACAACCTATACCATTGCAAAATCCAAATGCGAACGGTAATGCTTGGTTTGTCAATGAAATTAAAGCAGTAAATTCTGCGGATGCTGAAATTAAAGCTTTGGATAGTTTGAATACCAAAACTACTGCGGTTTTAAATCGTAAAGAATTTGTTTCTCAAGCTAAAGAATTGGAAAACAAAAAATTTCAAACCGACAGTTTAAGTTCCATTAAGTTAATTTCATACGAACCCAATTATCTTAAATATATTTCTGATAATTCACAAAATGGAGTGGGAGTTTTTTCAGAGATTTATTACCCAAAAGGGTGGAAGGTAACCATTGACGGTCAGGAAGTAGAAATGTTTCGTGTAAATTTTGTGTTAAGGGCATTACAAATACCGGCCGGAAAACATACTATAGAGTTTACATTTGAACCGGAAGTGGTTCAAAAAGGAAGTACAATGGCTTTATTTAGTTCGATGGGTATGCTTTTGTTAATTTTGGGTGGCTTGTATTACGAACGTAAAAAAGGGATATCAACCCATTAGTCTTTTACAATTTGGAAACTTTACCAACAGCTCGAAAAAAGATTCTCATTGTTACATACTATTGGCCTCCAGCCGGTGGTCCTGGTGTGCAACGTTGGTTAAAGTTTGTAAAATATCTGCCTGATTTTGGTTTTGAACCTCATGTTTATATTCCGGAAAATCCAACCTATCCCATTCTGGATGAGCATTGGGTTGATGAGGTTTCCAACAAAGCCGTGATTGTAAAAAACAAAATACGAGAGCCTTACCGATTAGCTTCATTTTTATCCAGAACAACAACACAAAAAATTAGTTCCGGAATTATTCCGAAAGTTAAAAAGCAATCGTTTTTACAAAAATTGATGCTATGGATACGGGGCAATATTTTTATTCCCGATGCCCGGGTTTTATGGGTCAAACCTTCGGTTCATTTTCTAAAAGATTATCTGGTTCAGCATCAAATTGACACCCTAATTACAACCGGACCACCTCATAGTTTGCATTTGATTGGATTGCAATTGAAAGAACAAATGAATCTCAAATGGATAGCCGATTTTAGAGATCCCTGGACAACAATTGGTTATCATAAAGAATTGCGATTAACTGAAAATTCGACTCAAAAGCATAAAGATTTAGAAAGAAAAGTTCTCCAAACGGCCGATTTGATAGTAGTGACCAGTCCAACCACCCAAAAGGAATTTGCTCAAATAACCTCGCAACCCATAACGGTAATTACGAATGGTTATGATGTTGAAAAAGGAATTCCCTTTATTTTGGACGAAAAATTTACAATAGCTCATATAGGTTCTTTTTTATCCGATAGAAATCCCAGAATTTTATGGAAGGCACTCAAGGAGTTAGTCAAAGAGGAACCTGGTTTTGCAGCTGATTTTCAATTGAAATTGATTGGGAAAGTAAGTCAAGATGTTTTGGATACAATAGCAGAGTTTAAATTAGATAAGTTTGTATATAATCTAGGTTATTTACCTCATAATAAAGCGATTGAACATCAAAGGTCTTCTCAGGTTTTACTTTTAATTGAAATTGATTCAGAGCAAACCCGTTGTATAATACCCGGAAAGTTGTTTGAATATATGGTTTCTGAACGACCCATCTTGGCTATCGGTCCTCCAGAATCTGATTTTGAATCCATTTTAAAAGAAACCAATACGGGTCATTTTTTTAGTTATGAGGAAAAAGACGAACTCAAAAATCTTCTTTTGTCGCATTACAAAAAATACAAAACCAAAGATTTAAAAGTTCATGCCGTTGGTTTGCAGCAATTTAGCAGAAAAAGCTTGACTGAAAAATTAGTAAATCAGATTTTAGTTAATTTGTAACAAAATAAAATAACAATGGGAATTGTAGTCAATCAGTCCATAAAAAATACCCTTATTACCTTTATAGGTTTTGGAATTGGTGCTACAAATTCTTTGTTTATGTACACGCATTTTTTAGGCGATGATTATTATGGTTTGACTGCATTTTTACTATCTACAGCCAATATTCTAATGCCATTAATGGCTTTTGGAATTCAAAATACGTTAATACGTTTTTACAGTGAACACAAAACGGAAGACGAAAAGTCTCGTTTTTTAAATTTAATGTTGGTTCTTCCCCTGACCATTGTAATACCCCTATTGATTATTTTGTCTTTGGCTTATCCTCAAGTTGCCGGCTTGATTTCTAAAGAAAATGCTATTATTTACGATTATGTATGGATCATCCCAACCATTGCTTTGTTTATGGGATATTTTGAGATTTTTTATGCATGGGTCAAAGTTCATTTGAAATCGGTTTTTGGAAACTTTATTAAAGAAGTTTTACTACGGGTTTTTATTAGTTTTTTTTTATTGGCCGTTTTTTGGGGATGGATAACCAAAGTCCAATTTGTTTACAGTTTAGTGGTTATATATTTTTTGATGATGAGCCTTATGGGTTGGGTTGCTTTTAAAGTACGTAAACCCCAATTTCACTTAAAATTTCCAAAAGAGAAGAAAGAAATTATAACTTATTCTGCTTTTATACTATTTTCCTCCGGAATAGCAGTATTACTTTTGGATATTGATAAGTTTATGATTGGGCAATACATTCCAATTAAAGAAGCCGCATATTACTCTGTTGCCATTTTTATTGCACTCACTATTTCGGTTCCTATGCGTGCGATGCACCAAATTACGCATCCTATCACAACCGATTTGATGTCTAATAATAAGCATGCCGAACTGAATGATTTATACAAAAAAACGGCTATCACTCTACAAGTTATTGGAGGATTCATTTTGATTGGTATTCTCACTAATATTAATCAAGTGTATGCATTGCTCCCCGAAAAATACAGTAGCGGTATAGTAGTGGTGTTTTTTATAGCTTTTTCTAAGTTTTTTGATTTGATGTTGGGAAATAACAATTAGATTATCTTTAATTCTAAATATTACCGAATTGTACTTTTATTAGGACTGGCCTTAGTGGTCATAACCATTGGTTTAAATTTAATTTTTATTCCCTTGTTTGGAATTGAAGGAGCAGCTTTGGCTACATTAATTTCTATAGCCCTGTACAGTTTAGCCAAGTTGTTTTTTGTGGTTTTTAAGTTGAATTTGTTTCCGTTTACTTCAAAAACACTAGTTTCACTTGCAACTATTACTCTGAGTTTTGTAGTGTTTTATTTTTGGGATTTTGCTTTTCATCCGTTGCTCAATATCGTTTTAAAATCAATTTTAATTACATTATTTTATTGGGGAATTAATTACAAATTGAATGTTTCATCCGATTTGAATCAAATTATTACGTCTCTTTGGAATCGGGTAGCAAATCGTTCTTTCAAGTAAGTTTTTGCAAGATGAATATCGATACACTTTGTTCAATCCCAATTTCTTACCTAATGT
>JANJWE010000081.1 GCA_024709705.1 Flavobacterium sp.
CCTTGCTCATCTATTTCTATATTTTGAGGCTTATCAAAGGTTTTGTTTTTAAAGAATGGGTTGTTTGAATTCATGGAGTTCGGTTTAAAAAACAAATATAATAAAATTAAGAAATATCTGAAATACGTAAAGTATTAACCATTCCTTTTTCTGCAATGGGCATTGCAGCTAAGTTGATGACCATATCTCCTTTATTTACAAATCCTTTTTCTTTGGCTATTTTGTTAACATCTTCTACAGTGTCATCTGTACTGGCAAATTTATCATAATAAAAAGAGCGAACACCCCAAAGTAAATTCAATTGAGTTAATATGCGTTTATTTGAGGTAAATACCAAAATATGAGCACTGGGTCTCCATGCCGAAATTTGAAAAGCGGTATAACCACTATTGGTTAAAGTTGAAATAGCTTTCGCTTTAATTTCGTTGGCCATAACGGCTGCGTGAAAGCAAATAGATTTGGTAATAAAACGTTTGGTTCTCACATGAGGCGGATTGTGAGGCACCTGAATTAATGGGCTATCTTCTACAGATTGAATAATTCGCGTCATGGTTTGAATGACTTCAACAGGATAGTTTCCCACTGAAGTTTCTCCAGACAACATCACGGCATCTGCCCCGTCCATTACCGAGTTGGCCACGTCGTTTACCTCTGCTCGAGTTGGTGTTAAGCTGGTAATCATGGTTTCCATCATTTGGGTAGCTACAATTACCGGAATTCGGGCCGTTTTGGCTCTGTGGATTAATTTTTTTTGAATTAAAGGTACTTCTTCAGCAGGGATTTCTACACCCAAATCGCCTCGAGCTACCATCAAACCATCACAAAATGCAACTATTTTATCAATATTTTCAACTGCTTCCGGTTTTTCAATCTTGGCTACAATAGGAATTTTATGATCGGAGTGTTTGGCTATCATGTCTTGTAATTCCTCCAAATCTTTTGGAGTTCTAACAAATGATAAAGCTATCCAATCTACTTTGTTTTCAATGGCAAAAAGAGCATCTTTTACATCTTTTTTGGTTAAAGCAGGTAAAGAAACTTTGGTGTTAGGTAAATTAACACCTTTTTTTGACTTAAGAGGTCCGCCTTGAAGAACTTTGCATTTTACTTCAGTAGTTCCATTGGTTTCTAAAGCTTCAAAGATAAGTTTTCCATCGTCTAAAAGAATTTTTTCTCCGGGTCTAACATCACTAGGAAATTCTTTGTAATTCATGTAAACACGATCGGCTGTCCCCGGAACATCTTCTGCCGTTTGAAAAGTAATGATATCACCTTTGTTAACCACTACATCTTCTTTCATTACTCCAACTCGAAGTTTTGGACCTTGTAAATCGGCCAAAATAGCAGTAGTATATCCAAACTCATCGTTTAAGCCTCTGATGATTTCAATGCGTTCACTAACATCGGCGTAATCTGCGTGTGAAAAGTTAATGCGAAAGACATTAACTCCTGCATCAATCATATCTTTGATTACTTCTTTTGTGCTACAGGCAGGACCTAATGTGGCAACAATTTTAGTTTTCTTGTTTGTTGGCATTTGTGTTTAAAAAATTAAATTATTTTTAGATTTTATTAGATTTTCAGCAACCCAATAAGCTGTGGTTACTTGTTCAATTCTGTTTATAGATGAAAGTAGTGTTGCATTGTCTGTTTTTTCAAAATCGCCTTCCATTTTTAAAAAGTAGTCTACTTTTTTTAATTCCGGTAGAAAATAAAAGGTTTGACTTTGATTTTCTTCTGTTTCAAATAAATTTCGTGACTTTTTATTTGATTTAAGCAGCACTTCTTCTTTGTTAGGTATCAAACTCCAAAACTGTTCTTTTTTTTCGTCATCATAGCGATAGAGACTAAATTCAAGTTTTTGAAGTGGATGGTTGAGAATTACTTTTTTTTGATTTTTACTCAACAATATTGGGAGCTCTCGGTTTAATAAAAACGCTATACGAAACAATTCCAAGTTCGTATGGATGGCGATTAACTGGTAATCAGCTTCTTCAAAATCGTCAAGAATAAACTTGTGAACAGCCATATTTGATATCCAAACAAGATGTAAATATAGTATTTATAAGTCAGAAATCACAGGTAGGATTTCAACTTAACGATAATTTATGAACGAAAACGATATAGTTTTTTGAGATTTTTATTTTTTTTGGTCCATTTTTTCTTGAAATGCATAAAAAGCTCTTTTTGAAGCTATTTCTTCTGCTTTTTTCTTTGAAGTTGCTCTGGCTTTGGCCACAATTTTATCATCAATGCGAAGTTTAACTCCAAAAAAGCGTTGTCCGGTAATGGAATTGTCATCAAAAGTTTCGTAATGAAAGGTTTTCTTTTCTTTTTGACACCATTCGATAACTAAACTTTTATAACTAATTACTTTTCCTTCCAGCTTTGCAATGTCAACATATGGCTCTATGACCCTTTTGTGAATAAATTTTTCACAATAAACATAGCCTTTGTCTAAGAAAATGGCACCAATTAAGGCTTCAAAAACATTTCCATGTATGTTGTCTCCAAAATTTTGTAAAGGTACTTTACTATCTACAAATTCGACTAGGTTTAAGTCTCTACCTAATTCATTTAAGTGTTCTCTACTCACAATTTTAGAACGCATTTTGGTGAGATACCCTTCGTCTCCGCTGGGAACTACATTGAATAAATGAGCGGCAATAACCGAGCTCAACATGGCATCCCCCAAAAACTCCAGTCTTTCATAGTTTACAGGATTCCCTTTTGCGTCTTGTTTATTAGACGAACGATGGGTAAAGGCTTTGTGATAAAAATCGATATTTGCGGGTTTAAAACCTAGTATTTTATGAATTTTATCAAAAAAAATCCCGCCTTCTTGAGGACGGGAATGGGTAAATATTTTTTTAAAAACGTTCATTAAGTATTACGCTTCAACTTTTTTAAATAAAACACAAGCGTTGTGGCCTCCAAAACCGAAAGTATTACTCATAGCCACTTTAATTTCTCTTTTTTGAGCTTTATTAAGGGTAAGGTTTAATTCCGGATTGATGTTTTCATCTACCACACTGTGGTTTATGGTTGGGGGTACAATTCCGTGATTAATAGCCAATATAGATGCAATAGCCTCTATAGCACCGGCCGCACCCAAGAGGTGTCCGGTCATTGATTTGGTTGAGTTGATGTTGATGTTTTTAGCATGCTCTCCAAATACGGCACTAATTGCTTTCAATTCGGCAACATCTCCAAGAGGCGTTGAGGTTCCATGAGTGTTGATGTGATCTACATCTTCCGGTTTTAAACCGGCATCACGCAAACAGTTTTCCATTACGGCAATAACGCCAATTCCTTCTGGATGAGTAGCGGTTAAGTTGTACGCATCTGAAGATAAACCACCACCTCCAATTTCGCAGTATATTTTTGCACCACGAGCTTTTGCGTGTTCGTATTCTTCTAATACCAATGCACCGGCACCTTCACCTAATACAAATCCGTCTCGGGTTGCATCAAAGGGTCTTGAAGCCGTTTCGGGACTTTCATTTCGAGTGGACAAAGCTTGCATAGAGTTAAATCCGCCCATTCCGGCAATAGTAACAGCAGCTTCTGAACCTCCGGATACAATCACATCACACATTCCCAGACGAATGTAATTGAAGGCATCTACCAAGGCATTTGCAGATGAGGCACATGCAGAAACGGTAGTATAGTTAGGCCCCATGTAACCATTTCGCATTGAAATATGTCCGGGAGCAATATCGGCAATCATTTTAGGTATAAAAAACGGATTGAAACGCGGGGTTCCGTCTCCGGCAGCATAATTTAAAACTTCGTCTTGAAAGGTTTGTAAGCCTCCAATACCGGCTCCCCAAATTACACCTACGCGGTATTTGTTTACATTATCTAAAGTAATACCGGCATCTTTGATGGCTTCATCACTAGCCACTATGGCATATTGGGCAAATTTATCTAAACGACGCACTTCTTTACGGTCGATAAAGTCTTCTATATTGAAATTCTTGATTTCACAAGCAAACTTAGTCTTGTGTTTTTCAGTATCGTAATAGGTAATGGGAGCAGCACCACTCCG